>JBEBWN010000322.1:0-5061 GCA_040392235.1 Taibaiella helva
ATGCATTGATTTTGCCTTTTTACTTTATCCTTATCTCCAGACATTAGTTTGCGTGGTCTGGTTCAAATACTTTGATCTCGTTATACAAGGTATCCCGTTCTACCGGTATTTTACCAACAGAAGCAATGAGCTCACAAAGCTGTTCGGTACTCATAGAAGGGTTTTGTTCTTCGCTACCGGCCATAGAATATATTTTGGTAGTGTCATCTATGGTACCATCCAGGTCATTCACACCATACTCCAACGTCAGTTGCGCAGATTGTCTGCCTAGCATGGGCCAGTAGGCCTTGAGGTTGGGAATGTTATCCAGAAAAATGCGTGCGACAGCATACATCTTCATATCTTCCACAATGGAACATTCTTCGATATGAGACATATCGTTATCACCATTGCGGAATTTTAATGGAATAAAACAGTTAAAACCACCGGTTTCGTCTTGTAATGATCTCAGGCGGTGCATATGATCTATGCGTTGGCTATAGTTTTCTATATGGCCATATAACATAGTGGCATTGGAGTGCATACCGAGCTTGTGCGCTGTGCCGTGAATATGCAACCAACCTTCTGCATCTACCTTATCCGGGCAAATTTCGGCTCTTATTTCAGCTGCAAATATTTCTGCACCACCGCCAGGCAGGGACTGTAAACCGGCATTTTGCAGTTGCTTCATGCCATCCTCGATGCTTAGCTTAGCTTTCCGGATCATGTAGTCTAGTTCTACCGCCGTAAAGCCTTTCCTATGCAATTCCGGGCGATGTTCCCGTATCCGCTCCAGCAGGTCGCAAAAGAACTGTAAGTTCATTTTAGGATGCACGCCGCCAACAATATGCACCTCCGTTACCGGTTGCCCGTCATATTTGCGCACGATATCCATCATTTCCTGCAAACTCAATTCCCAGCCGTCTTCCTTATTTTTATAAGTGCGCGAGTAAGAGCAGAATCCACAGGTGAAAATGCACACATTTGTTGGCTCGATATGGAAGTTCCGGTTGAAATAAGTTTTTTTGCCATGCCGTTGCTCTCTGACCCAATTGGCCAGTGCACCGAGGAAATTTAATTCTCCCTCTTCAAACAGTAATAAACCCTCTGCTTCACTGATCCGCCGCCCCTGTAATACCTTATCGGCTATATCTTTTAATTCCTGGTTGTGCTGTGCTAACAGTAGAATATGATCCGGTTGTGTAACCATTGGTCGAAAACTTTATTAATGTTCCGGTTTCAGCGGGAATGCCCCTTGAAACCCCTATACAGGAGGCCCTGTATACTATGTGATGACAAATGTACGCCTGTTTGTCCGAATACAAAAACCATTATGTTTTTTGTATTTAATGCGTCTGCAGGTGCTATAATCTGAAAAAAGCCTGCTGAGATCAGCAGGCTATCCTCTAAAACTTACAGCCATGAAAAAGCTATTTTGTAGCAGCTACATGTAGCGTGATATTGATTTCTTTACTGATAAATTTATCCTGGATGCTAGCATCGCTATTGTAATTGATGTTCCATTGGGTACGATCAATATTGAAGATAGCATGTGCTGTAACGGCATTACCATTTACTTCTACTTTCGCAGGGAAAGTAATGCTTTTGGTGGTACCTTTCAATGTAAGGTTACCGGTAATGTTATGTGTTGCTTCCTTATTGGTAACGGAAGTGGTATCCACTCCCGCAGTTACACCGGTAATTTCGAATGTACCATCTGGAAACTGCGCTACATCCAGGAAGTCAGGAGAAAGCAGATGCCCTCTTAATTTGGCATTACCTGTGCTGTCCTGGTCCATAGGCGTAAGGCTGTTCAAATCAAAAACAAACTTTCCGCCGGTAATATTATTAGAGCCATCAACAACCAAAGTACCTTCTTTCAAACCGATGGTACCGGTGTGCTGACCGCCAACCGGTTTAGAACCGATCCATTGAATTTTTGTGGCAGCCTGGTCTACTTTAAGTTCGCTGCCTACTGCCGCTTGCGTTTCGATGGCATCTCCGGCCTCAGCTTTGTCTGCATCAGGAGTGTTGCTGCAAGAAGTGGCAAATAATAAAGCCGCTGCAGCCATAGTCAAGGTTAATTTTTTCATGCTTGTTTTTAATTTTAGTAAGTGCAAAGGTAAATAAAACGATGTATATACAATGGTTGTTGAAGATTAAATAACTGATCCAGTAATAAATAAAAAATATTACACATGCTTCTGGGTTGCACCGGCATGAACATAGTTTAATGTAACATTTTGGTTTTCAATTAATAATTCATGTTCTAATCCCAATATCAAAGGGTAATTGACGTCAATATGACCTGCCGGAAAATCGAAACATACCGGGTAATGGTATTCCCGCACTTTATCAAGAACGATTTCGTATATATTTTGTCCGAAGGGGCGTTCCGTATCCATGATATCGGTGAAGCCACCGCAGATAAGGCCCGAGAGGTTATCCAGTAGTCCCGCTCTTTTCAAGTTGAGCAACATCCTATCCAGGTTGTATAAATATTCGCCGATATCCTCAATGAAAAGTATGTTCCCCCCCGTATCGATCTGTGAGCGCGAGCCGGAAAGGTGGGCAAGTATTGCTAAGTTACCGCCTACAAGCTTGCCTCTGGCTTGGCCTTTTCTATTATTTTGATGAGCAGCTACCTTATAGGGGGGCCTTTGGCCCGAAAGGACATCTTTTAAATATACGAGGTGCGGTTCCCGGCTCCATTCCTCTTTGAAAGCGCTGCACATTGGTCCGTGGAGAGTGGCTATTCCCATGGTCGATTGAATATGGCTATGCAGCACAGTAATGTCGCTAAAACCGCAGATCCATTTCGGGTTGTCTTTGAACCGCCCGAAGTTTATCTGGTCAATGATACGGCTTAGACCGTAGCCGCCCCGTCCCATAACAACGGCTTTTATATCGGGGTTATCGAGCATATACTGTAGGTCGTATAGCCTGCGCTCATCGGTATCAGAAAAATAGTAGTTTTCGGAACCGACGGTGGCACCTATTTGTACCCGGTAACCCCATTGTTCCAGAGTTTGGCGGGCCAGGAGCGTCCGTTCCTGGGGCAGGTATCCCGAGGGGCAGGTAATGCCAATGGTATCGCCGGGTTGCAGGCTTGGGGGCGTGATCATGTTATTTGTATTTTGCTACGTTTTTTTAAAAGGTAAAAGTACTTTTCTTTTGCAGAATAAACAGGTACTCTATATGAACAAAATACCCTCACTATTAGTAGGTGCATTATTGCTGACATCAGGTTGCGCTGAAGCGCCGGCCGAAAAGGGAAAACCGGAAAATACAGCAACAGCAGATGTTGTTCAATGGGCTCCGCCGGCTCCGGGCAATGTAGTAGATCAACTGGAAAAACGTATTGAAGAGGATAAGCTTAATAAAAAGTATTTCCGTGTTTCCGTCTGGAGTAATGCAGAAAGTGTAAAAGGTCAATACACCTTGAAGCTGGAATACGGGTTTAATATTAATGAACGGGATATTCAATTGCCCCAGTGGCCCGGGAAGGTTATTTTGCGTCCTGTAATCAAGGAAGGACCGGACAAATATCATTGTTACATTGGCTTTGAGGCCGGCGACAACCAGTTCCATGAGCTGTACGAGGTGAAGGTAACCAATGGCAATATATCGCTTAAGCAAACGCACCGGTACTATCTTTAGGCTTATGTAATCACCGGTACCAGGCATAGCACCCGGGTTACCTGCTAAGGGCCGATAACCCGGGTGTGGAAAAGAAATATTTTTTACAGGTGTGTAATTTGTGCGGTTATTGTCCCTTGAATTGTGGCGCTCTTTTTTCAACGAATGCCGATATGCCTTCAGCAAAATCTTCTGTTTTACCACAGGCATCCTGGTATTCTTCCTCTACACTCAATTGCTGGGTAAGGTTATTGCGCATGCTCTGGTTTAGCGACAACTTAGTATATCCTAAAGCTTTGGTAGGCATTTTAGCCAGCGTTTCTGCAATTTTCCGCCCTTCTGAAGCCACTGTATCATCCGGGAATACCTTATAGAGCATGCCCATTTGCTCTGCTTCTTTTGCCGACACTTTATCGCCCAGCATCATTAGCGCAGAGGCTTTTTGAAAACCGATCAGGCGGGGGAGGAAAAATGTACCGCCACTGTCGGGTATCAGGCCAATTTTACTGAAGGCCTGTATAAAAGAGGCGCTCTCGGCGGCTACAACTATATCACAGGCAAGGGCTATATTGGCGCCGGCGCCGGCCGCTACACCGTTTACTACTGCAACTACCGGCTTTTCGATCGTGCGGATGCGTTCAATAATAGGGTTGTAATGCCCGTGTACAATCGACCGTAGCTCGGGGCCGTTAGGGTCGATCGCTTCTGCAAGATCCTGCCCGGCGCAAAATGCCTTGCCCGTGCCGGTAAGATACACGGCGCGAATGTTTTCGTCGCGCATACACTTGTCCAATTCGGCCTGGACGGCCAAAGCCATCTCGCGATTAACACTATTGAACTTTTCCGGCCGGTTTAAAGTAATAAAACATATGTTGTTTTCTATTGACACTAAAATGGAACTCATAGGTAATATTTTTTGTTGTTGCTGATAAAGACTGAAAAGACCTTTTTTTACATGGCCTTACCCGGCAGATATGCAGGTTGTAAGGCTACAAAGTGGTTGCCCGGCGTAAAAGTACAATTTTCAATGAGAAATTTACCGTCCGGAATCTTAAGCCGACGATTGGAATTTTAATCGCACTTATTTATCTTTGGCGAGCCCTGCTAAAATAATAAAGGAATGAAACTACGTTTAGTTATATTGGGATCTGCTATTTGTGCTGCTGCATTCTTGACTTCCTGTACCAGGGAATATACCTGTCGTTGTACGTGGAGTCATTCGGGTGCGCCAGGCTTACCTCAGGGAGAGGTAAAAGAATATCCCATTACAGATACCAAAAAGGGAGCCGAGAGCAAATGTAAAAACGGATCGCACCGGTATGAAGAGCAGGGTATTGTAACGGAGGAGAATTGCGTTCTATTCTAGAAAAAAGGGTTTGTGTAGCCCCTTCCCCCCAAAGGAGAGGTGTATATAAAAAGATACGGCGGTCTTGTATAAAGACC
>JBEBWN010000323.1:0-5021 GCA_040392235.1 Taibaiella helva
TACCGCAATAATCATCCTTATTTTGTATTGCCTTTAGTAACTAACGGGCTTTATAACTGTATCTGGCAACCCAACATAAAAAGGGAGCGATAGTGTCTCAGCATTGATCTGCTATCAAAAACAGCAGCATATCCTGAAATATGTCGTCGCTGCCGGTAAAGAATTTTAATAACAAGTCCTTCTGTCGCTTTACTTTTACAGGAATTATACCGACTAATACCAATGGGACAAAAAAAGGGCATTTTACATTTACTACGACCATACCGGCCATTACTTTTTTTATTGTTGCTTTTTACATTGTTAAGCAATGCAGTCAACCTGATTATTCCTAAAATTATAGCCAAAAGTATCGATGCATTTAATTCAGGGCATTTTTTCTTCCGGCCAACGCTTCTGCAATTTGGGATAGCAGTTCTTTTCATATTTGTCCTGACCTACCTGCAAAGCATTATGCAAACCTATACATCAGAACGGGTTGCCCGTGACTTGCGGACCAAGTTATCAACAAAGTTATCGCAACAAAGTTACAGCTTTATAGAGCAAGCCAACCCTTCTAAACTGCTAACACACATTACGGCTGATGTCGACTCGATCAAGATGTTCGTAGCACAGGCTATTGTATCTATTACCTCTTCTATATTTATCATTATCGGGGTCAGCGTGCTATTAATCTCCATTAACTGGCGCCTGGCATTGACCGTCATTGCCATCATTCCCATAATTGGCATTACTTTCTTCCTGGTATTAAAAAAGGTAAGGGCTTTATTTATCCAAAGCAGAGCCGTAATAGACCGTCTTAATAAAGTTATCAGCGAAAGCATTATGGGAGCCGCACTCATCAGGGTAGTACATGCACAACAGCTGGAATACGACAAGTTCTTGAAATCCAATGAACAGGCTAAAAGTTTCGGACTGTCCATTTTACGTCTTTTTGCTGGACTTATTCCAGTGATCACCTTTACCGCTAATATTGCGACCCTGGCCATCCTTGTACTGGGTGGGCATTTTACCATGTCAGGCAATATGAGCCTGGGCGATTTTGCAGCCTTCAATAGTTACCTGGCTATGCTGATCTTCCCCATTCTTGTCATAGGCTTTATGAGCAATGTTATTGCACAAGCCAGCGCATCGTATGACCGTATCAGGAATATTATCGAAAGCCCGGATGAGGTAGAAACAGGCAGTATAAAACGGGAGCTAAGCGGGGCTATAACATTGCGCAATGTTTCCTTAAGCTACGGCCAGACCCCGATTTTAAAAGACATATCTTTTAGTATCAGTCCCGGCTCAAAAACAGCTATTGTTGGTCCTACAGCGGCCGGGAAAACGCAATTATTACACCTGCTAACCGGGCTGACCCAACCTCAAAGCGGCTCGATAGTATTTGACGGCCATCCGATTGAGGACTATGATAAGGAATCATTTTATCAACAGGTAGGATTTGTATTCCAGGACAGCATCATTTTCAATATGAGTATCCAGGAGAATATTGCCTTTAGTGAACATATCAAAGAACAAGCCCTGTCTAACGCCATTGCTGCGGCCGAACTTGATGCTTTTATCAACGCTCAGCCTAATAAGCTGGATACAATTGTATCCGAAAGAGGCACAAGCCTTTCGGGAGGCCAAAAGCAGCGTATTATGTTGGCCAGAGCCCTGGCCAAAGAGCCGCGCCTGTTGCTTCTCGACGATTTCACCGCCCGCGTGGACAATAATACAGAAAAAAAGATATTAAATAACATACAACAACGTTACCCCGGGATCACGCTTGTTTCCATTACCCAAAAGATCGCAACGGTTACACACTACGACCAGATCATATTAATGATGCAGGGAGAAATCATAGCTATAGGTAAGCATGAAACATTGCTACAGGAGAGCCCGGAATATGTACAGCTATTTCATTCACAGCATAGTACCAGCAATTATGAATTATAACCTGAACCAATTAGCCAAGGATCAGAAAAAAGCATCGACCTTCTCCACTTTAAGAAGCCTGCTACAATTGATTGCTCATGAAAAAGGGTCTTTGTCTTTAGCTTCGGTAGCCATTTTATTTAATGCTTTATTCAGCTTATTAGGCCCGTACCTGATCGGGTACGCTATAGATAACTATATCAACCATCGGCTGTATAATGGTTTATTCCGCATGGCAGGTATACTATTGGCATTGTATCTGGCTATGTTAGCAACCAGCTATTTCCAGACCAAGCTAATGGGCAGCGTTAGCCAGCGTATGTTATTTACGCTGAGAAATGCTTTATTTCACAAATTATTGTCTTTCCCTGTTGAATTTTTCAATGTCAATAAGGCCGGTGACCTCATTTCAAGAATAAATAATGATACGGACAAGATAAACACTTTTTTCTCGCAATCGCTGGTACAGTTCATCAGCAGTATTGTAATTATGTTCGGATCGGGTATCTTTCTGCTGACAATCAATATGCCTTTGGGAGCGGCAACATTAGTCCCGGCCCTGTTTATTCTTATTTTTACCCGCGTTGTTTCACCATGGGTAAAGAGAAAGAATGCGTCCAGTTTAAAAAGCACAGGAGGCCTTAGTGCCGAAATACAGGAAAGCCTGGACAACTTTAAAGTAATCGTCGCTTTCAATCGCCGGGACTATTTCCGGAAACGGTTTGCCGAGGTAAATATGCAGAATTACAAGGATGCTATCAGAGCAGGCATGGCCAATAATATGTTCCTACCCGTTTATACTTTCTTCTCTGCCCTGGCGCAGCTCATTGTACTGACCTACGGCATATACCTGATTAATTCGGGCCATTTTTCTGTGGGTTTACTGATCAGCTACCTGGCCTATACGACGCAATTCTACAATCCATTGCGTCAATTGGCCGTCCTGTGGAGTAGCTTTCAGATAGCTATGGCAGGATGGGACAGGATTTCGGGAATCCTGTCTCTGTCCAGCCATCTTCAGATACCAGCATCGCACGACGCCAGCACTGACGGTCTCAATGCGCCACTACTTGAGTTTAAGCAGGTATCGTTCGGTTACACTAACGAAAAACAAATACTCAAGGAGACTAGTTTACAGCTCGATAGCGGAAAAACCTATGCATTCGTGGGGCCGACAGGCGGAGGCAAAACAACTACAGCCTCATTAATAGCAAGATTATATGATCCCATTTCTGGCACTATTCTATTCCGGGGTAAGGATCTTCGCTCTTATACCGATGAAGAGCGTAGTCAAAAGATCGGATTTATCCTGCAGGAACCGTTTATCTTCAGCGGAACGGTAAAAGATAATATCCTGTATGGCAACAGTAAATATCAAGAACTAAGCGGTGAAGAGTTGGAACAAGTAATCGAAAAAGCACATCTGGGAGAATTGCTGTCGGTATTTGACCAGGGGTTGAATACAGAGGTATCCGGAAGAGCCGATAATATCAGCCTTGGTCAGAAGCAACTCGTAGCGTTCATGCGGGCAGTATTACGACGGCCTGAAATCCTGATATTGGATGAAGCTACGGCCAATATTGATACGGTAACAGAGAATTTGCTGGAAGATATCCTGGCCCAGCTCCCATCGGACACAACAAGGATCATCATCGCGCATAGATTGAATACAATAGAGAATGCCGACGAAATCTTTTTTATCAACAGCGGGAAAGTAGAATTAGCCGGTTCATTCAAAGAAGCGGTAGATAAGCTCATGAGCGGAAAACGCGAAAGCTGATATAAAATAGTTAAGCATTCTCCGGCGACTCGGTAGATTCGTTTGACGAAATGAAAAGAATTAGAAAAGAGGCTAAACCTCTGGCCTGGTATGTCGCAAAGCCAGGGACAACCTGCCGTTGTCCCCTAGCCGGGGATGCGTTGCATTGACGCCCGGAAGCGTCCATTATAGAAAAGGGCAGATAAATATCGATATTTATCTGCCCTTTTATTCGTCATCGAGTAGCACCTGTTTTCTTTATTCGTTTACCAAGGTTGTCTTGTTTCTTGAACTGTTTTTACTACCATTTAACCAGTTTCTTGATGGTATATAGCTGACCGTTTTCATCACTTATCCGCAGCCAATACACACCGGAAGGAATACGCGAAACATCAAGATCCTTTACATTCATTTGTTCCAACAATATTTTGCCGTCAATATTCCGCAACTGGATATTTACTTTTCCGGCGCTGCTTATGTGCACTTTGCCTCCGCTTACAGGGTTAGGGTATAATATTACATCCTGAATACTTATATTTTGAATGGAGACATTGCTTACGGAATAAACATCTGATGTATCTGTACATCCTCCTTTGCTCAGGGTTACCACCTTATAATCCCCATTCTCTTTTACAATGTAAGACCGGTTGGTGGCGCCCGGAATAAGTACATTATTAAGATACCATTGATAGGTTTCGTATTCCTCCGCCGTGCTCAGTACAAATCCTTCTACTGTTATGATCGTCTTAGGTGCGGCAAATACCGTTACCGGCAATGTAATAACTTCACTCGTATCGTTGCACCGTACAATTCTGACTTTAAGCTGATCAGTGATATTACCCACAGTTACCGTAATTGTGCGTGCCGTACTACTTCCCTCCCAGCCTGGGGGAAGCTCCCAAAGGTATAGGGCATTCTCATCACTTATACGCTCACCGTAACTATTCATAAGTACCTCATAAGTGGCTGTACTATAAGAACAAACAGAATCCTGCCCCTTTATTTCGCCACCTTGTATATCGAGACAGAACTTAGCCAGGAATCCCTGCATAAATCCGCCGGGAAAGGTGTCCAGATGGCTGCCCGGTGTCGGGATGCTCTCATCTATCATTGTTGGTCCGCAAATATATAGATAACCTGATCTGTCATAGGCCATCCCATAGGCGGCATTGTCAAAAGGTCCTCCGAAATAAGTACCCCAGGTTCGTTGTCCCCTTGCATCAAATGAAGCTATAAAAGCATCGCCATGAAATATCATACCACCACCATATGTTGTTTGCAAAGCTCCCGGACTGGCAATGCCAGTGCTGCTACCATTTATCTGCGATGACGCTCACACGTCACC
>JBEBWN010000324.1:0-5017 GCA_040392235.1 Taibaiella helva
AAATACAATAGACCCAGACAGAGGAGGCTTCCCCTTTGGGCAGGCGGAAGGCCATGAAATGACGCATTTTTTAATCCAACAGGCAGGTTTTTCTGACCAAGCTCCAAATGAGACAACTAATGAAGACCACGACTTAGGAGGATGGATGACTCAAGGAGCAGGAAGTAGTAATAAGCTAAGTCCAGAAGCTGCTAGGAAAATCGTTGAGGCGGTGCCGAGAGTTGACGATCGAACTATAGGAACATCAGGTCAATAGTTTTATAATTTTATTCTGGAGATAAATAGTTTATTTATGAAATTAATCATGTTATTTTTCATTCTTTTCTCTGCTAATGTTTTATGTGTCAATGCGCAATTATTAGCTCGCGTGGCTTTGGTGCATTATGAAAATTACATGGAAGGAGCTAACACAATGTACTATCTTGTAGATGAAGAACGAGTTCTGAATTACCTTAAAACATCAGATACATTTAATACTGATAGCCTGCTTACGTGTTGGGGGACACCAATTGCCAGTCAGGTAATGGGAGATTGCAGAGGAGTACTTGGCGGGGGGAATTCTGTGTCTATCTCTCATTTCTTTGAAAAAAATGCAAAGGCGGGTAAACGGATAAGGTCTAAGGTTAATAAAAAGAACCAAAAAATTGAAGTATCTTTTTTGCGAGTTTTTCCAATCGAATTTTGTAAAACAAAACTTGATCGTCGACTATTTGGTTCTGTGCCAGCGAAATTTGACGAGGCTCTTATGCTAACTGCCGAACCCGAAAAAGATAAATTAACGGACGATAATTTGAATTTCATAAAAACTACAAGGAGATCGTTAAGGCGAATAAAGTGACGGCGAAGGCTGTCGTGTTATAAGAAATAGATGTCTGTTGATTAACAATACTACCCCCTTCAGGCGGCGGAATTAGGGATAGGTCCAAAGCTTGTTGGGGTTTAGTTTTTATTAAGGTAACAGTTCCTTGGTGTCAATCTGGAGTACTTCGGCCAGTAAGGCCAGGTAAGAGACGGAGAAATTAACCTTACCTAATTCTATCCTATTAATCTGGGAGTAATCCTTGTCATTACATTTGAAAGCTAATTCCATTTGCGTAAGTCCTTGTTTTAGGCGTACTGCCCTCACTTTCTCACCTACCTTTTTGAGAAACACATCATCCCTGTAATAAGCCTTCCTTGGTTTTTTCTGCACAATGCAAAAGAAGTTTTTAAGGATAATTTGTCATAGGGATAATTATCCTTAAAAATTTATATCTTTGAAATCAGATTATATTATCTGTGATAACCAGACCCATTTATAAAGTGTATAATTAATATGAGAAGATGAACAACCCTAATCCTTATAGCCCAAAACTCCCTGATGAAGAATTATGTTCATCTTGTAAACCTTATGGATACTGTATCTATCCAACTACTGAAATGAAGCTGGACGCTTTATTTGCTAATGATAAAACATACCAGGAAAAAAAGAAGCTTCTATCAACCATTAATAAAGTCACACTTCGCAAGTATGTACCGTATGTAGTACAGGATATCTATATCAATAGAGAGACTACAGAAACCTTGCAACAGACTTATAATGCCTTTCACGGAGAGGATTACATCTTAGCTAAAGTCAATGCAGAAGAATTAATAGATCAGGGATGCACTCTGAAAGAAATAGCTGTATGCCTTGCTATTAGTGCATTCTATATTGACGACTATCAAAGATGTATAGATGTATTATCTGACTATCCTGGTGATGGTAGGTTCCATTTATTATTAGATGTATGTAAAAAGCTGCTTGCAATGGAATAATTCGAAGATTTCATGGCAAGTTTCTTATTATATATACTACTGTAAATCTTCGAATTTTTAGAGAAGTGCTCTTCAGAATATGGATACATTATCCTTAATTAATGCAAATAATCTATAATCTTTAAACTAATAAACAACTGATGAAGAAAAGAAAAATTGCAGTACTTGTATTGGCTCTAAGCCTTACATTATCTACTTCAATGCTATTTGCACAGAATCCTGAAATTATCGTTGATGGAACTCCTAAAGGTAGGAGCTTACTATGCTACGATAGTATTGATTATGAAATATCAATAAGTCCATATATAGATGGAACTTTTGAAGGATGTGGTGTATACACTAAAAATGGGAAATGGTACATCAACCCTGTTGTTGCATGTGATGGTGTTACGGTATTTCCGATGAGTTGTAAACTTTCCTTTGTACCCAATGACGGAACACCTAAAATCAGCCGAAACATTGTAGTGGCTAAACCAGTTGTTATATATCCTCCTTTAGAGGACTTGGTTACTTGTAGCGGGAGTTTTGAACTTGATGCCATGCCTCTATATGCTGGAGCATATAAATATCAATGGTCACCTCCAGAATTTTTAAAAAGGCCAGATACACTCCTAACAATGGGAACAATTAGCCAAACCCAAAAATTCACTTTGGTTATAACTGACCTTCAATTTGCCTCACAGGACTTTTTCTGTTCAGGTAGGGATTCTTTAACAGTCTACTTCGAACCACTACCTAAGCCAGAGATTAAATCTATTTCAATAGATGGATTCACATTAGCAACAAAGGAAACCTACGATGAATATCAATGGCTTTATGAAGGCAAACCTATACTTGGCGCAACAGAGCCATTTCTAGTGGTGAAGAAGAATGGTAATTATCAGGTATTAGCTGGTAAGGGAAAATGGTGTACTGATACATCAGATATTTATGTAATTAACAATGTATCCATTCAGAACTATGCAAACGTAGAGGATTCTACTATTATCTACCCCAACCCAGCTAAAGATATACTCCATATAAAAATTGAGCAAGGTTGTGAAGTAAATATATTTAGTGTAGAAGGGAAATTACAGAAGCAATCAAAGCTTACTGATACAATTTATATAGGAGAACTCCCTAAAGGCATCTATCTCATTCAAATAAAAGACCTCAATGGAAAAGTATTAAAGGTCGATAGGTTTATTAAATTATAACCTCTTCAAAAATAGTATAGTCTTTCAAAACAAATTATAAAAAAACATGAAAAAATTACACACATCATTATTCCTGGTTCTTGCTTTTGCACTAACTGCTAATGCTCAAATTAATCTTGAAAAAACATTTTCCCCAGAAGACTTTTCTTCAATAACAGTCGTCCATTTTCCAATAAATGGAACTAAACTGATATCCTATGAATATATCTATGAAGGTGAAAGTTCATTAAAACTGTATAATTCTGATTACACGTTATGGAAAACTATTAAAATTCCCAAAGGATATTATGTTACAACAGTTGAAAGTCGTTACCTTACTGGAAGTCAATTTAAATGTGAAATAACAGAAGCTTTGTTTGATACTGATCCTTCAACCATTGAGGTTGCTCTTTATGATGAGAACAGCCGTAATATAAAGATAGCGCAGGACGATGGCTATGTTATATTTGAGTCAAAGTCTTTGAGTGATTTGGGTGTTATAAAAGTGGATAATGGCTATAAGCTTGTAGAAACTCAGTATATCATGGAAAACCAAATACCTAAAACAACAGCCTGGAATATTTATTCATTACCAGGTACACTTCCCTGTAATGATTGCACCAATAACAATAATGGTAATACAGGAGAAAGACCTATCACATTTGAAGGTACAGGAGGTTTCTTATCCAATCCAATACCTAATCCATCTTCTACAGAAGTGAGCATCGGATACAAACTTCCAACATCTTCTCAAAATGCATCATTACAAATCTATGATGTCAATGGAGTGTCTGTAAAGCAGGTAAAGCTACATGCCGAACAGCGTAACATTACTATAGATGTTCATGGCTTAACCTCGGGAACTTATTTCTATATCATCAATACAGATCGAGGTATATCCTCAGCAAAAAAAATGCTGGTGATAAAATAAGGTACAAAAAGGCTATGTACATCAAAGAGTCAACTGCATAAAAGCACACACGCTACCTGAAATAATCAACTTCTAAGCAATATAAGATGAAAATATTTTTATTTGGCTTGTCCATATTTGTCATAACAACAGTGTCAATTATTTCGTGCAAAAAGCATGTGCCACACAAACTTCCTAACAAGGATGAGGAGCAAGCAGATACTACTTCTACTGATGACAAGAAAGACAGCCTATTTTGGTACCCAATACAGGAATCCAAATTTGTAAAAGAGAACTTTTCCTTTAAGTTCGATAATAAAATTGTCAAGGGGCGTTTATGGGTTGAGGTGGAAGACTTAAGCGCAAATGTAGCAACGGTGGAAGTCTCTATTGAAGAGGCAAGTGTGGACGGAGACTATATAGGAGGGACACTTACATGGGCTGAAATAATCGATAGTGGACAATTTGTAGGCCTAGACGATACGTGGACAGGTGCTTACAACGATATGGGGCAAAAGTTAGACGCAAAATGGCAAGACTTTGTTAACCTATTGGTATTAGCGTATCGTAATTCGAAACATACAGCATCTACAAACGGTTGGATATTTAGCTTTAAGAATGATCCAATTATTGGTACTGTTGAAGTACACCCGAGGTGATGGGAAGTTAATTGTTTAGGAGTAGTAGCATACGAAAAGAAATCATTAAGGAACATTTAAACCAGTAAATTTATATGAGTAACGACGATTTTAATGCAGGTGTATTTTCAATATTGCTTTTTATACTGACTATAGCTGTAATAGTCCTTTCTGGCGTATTTGCTTGGCAAATAACAACACCAAGGAGCTTTCTAGGTGCAAGAGGATTTCTTTTTGTATGGGCAGGATTCTCGTGGATAGGTAGGATAATCATACAAGCTATTATTGCCATTTTCTTTAAAGGATAATTCAAGTTAAGGAATTAAAATATTTCAATAATGACACTAAGAACAATATTTCTATCCATAGTTTTGGGTATCATAATTTCAATTCCCTTTTTAGGACAAGCCCAAACTTCGACAATTAAGTATTATGACAGCTATGGAAGAAGAATTGGAAGTGCTAGGATTGAAAGCGAGACTCCAATAGGCCCATCA
>JBEBWN010000325.1:0-5015 GCA_040392235.1 Taibaiella helva
CCTTTTGCCATAGACAATGATACATAGCAAAAACCTTTTTTATTCGGAATCGCTGCCGCTATCCGGCACATGCGCACCGGAGCCGGCTATATTGTATATTTGCGCTCCTAACTAATTGTACGACAATGACTGCACTGCAAACAATATTAGAAATCCTAAAATACATCATACCGGCGATTATTGTACTGATCGCTACCACCACTATCGTAAAACGCTTCCTGGTGAACGAAACAGAGCGAAAAAGGCTCGCCATTTTCGCTGAGGGCCAGGACACAACATTGCGACTGCGGTTGCAGGCTTATGAGCGGCTCGCCCTCTATATGGAACGCATCCACCCCCGGGTGTTGATTCCCAGGTTGTACAGTACGGGTATGACCACCAGAGAATTGCAGGCTGCCATCCTGGAAACCATACGTATGGAATACGAACACAACCTGTCGCAGCAGATCTACGTATCCACGCAGGTATGGAAAACCATACAAAGCGTTAAAGAGCAGGAGATAGCCATGATCAACCAGATCGTCACTTTATTAAATCCAGATGGTTCGGCTAAAGAGCTGCACCAAAAAATCGTCGACTTTATCCTGACCAATGAAAATGACCTGCCGGTGGAAGTTGCCCTGGACATCATCAACAGGGAAGCCAAACTGGTGCTATCGCAGCAAGGATAAGGGGGCTTTTAGAAAGGATATCCGATGGCAATGTTCAGGTTCACATTTTTACGCCGCCAATCAGGGTCGCCCAGGTCAATATCGTCCACTACCCACCCGTAGCTTTGTGTGATATAGGGCTTTTTCAGGGGTATGGCCCAGTCGAAGCGCACTACGAGGAAACCGCCGAGATCGAGGCGCAGCCCGGCTCCCGAACTCAGGGCGATATCCTGGTACAGGTTCCGGAACTCAAAATTAGCCCCGGGCAGGCCCTCCTGCCGGCGCGTAAGCCATATATTGCCTGCATCGGCAAACACCGCGCCATTAAGGCTGACCGCCCCCGAAAACAAACTGATCATCGCGAAGCGGTATTCTGCATTGAATTCTAATTTAATATCGCCTGCCTGGTCTATAAAGAGGTTATCGGAGGAGTTCTGGCGGGCAGAATCATAATAGCTTCCCGGCCCCAGTATACGCGGACGCCAGCCCCTGATACTGTAAGCGCCACCCACAAAGTATTGTTTTAGATAAGGTAATATGGTAGAACCGCCATAAGGAATACCGATACCCCCATAAAAACGCATAGCCAGCGAAGAATTACGGCGCAAAAGATACTGGCGGGCATCAAAATCGAAACGGAAATATTTAGCATGATTAAAATCGGCCGGTGCATTCAACAGCGCTCCTATGCCCTTAATACCACTCAGGACAGCTCCCGCTTCTTCTCCCGCCAGCTTCAGGTACGCATGTTGCCACCGTTTACGCCCTTCGGTTTTAATAATGTACTCAATACTTTCGCCCTCGATAAATGTTTCCTGGTAGCTGTTCCGGATAGCCGGGATGCTATCCATGCGGCCCTGGAAGGTAGGCGATATATTGCGTAAATGCAGGGTATTGACAAATATGGGCTTTACCTGCCAGGTTTTAATAGCCGACTCGTTCCATATATATCCATAGGCGGCATTTACGCTGACCAGGTTGAAGTACTGGTTGCGGTCCAGGGTATTTACCCCGGCCGTAAGTAAGGTGCGCGGAAAGCTGCTCTGGCTGAATTTGCTCTGGTTGATCGGGAGGATAAACTTGGGAAAGGTAAGTCGGAAATTAACCCCGAGGTTCTGCGAGAACAGGTAGAACCTTTTCGAAAGATTATAGGAATTGTTAGTATTTTGCCCCAGTTCTATTCCGTAGGATATGGTAGTGGTCAACTGGTTGGCGCCTTTCAGGAAATTTTTGTCCGTAACCGAAACATTGGCGGCCGTGCCAATGGCATACATATCGCCTCCGGAAACTTCGACACTGGTACCGAAATCATACTTCTTGTTTTTGTTCATCAGTATGTAACAGGTCAATAATTGTTGCGCGCTGTCTTCGCGATCGGCCACGATAAACATCCGTACGTACTGGAATATGCCCAGGTCGTTCAGTTGCCTTAGGGTTTGGTTATAGTCATTCTGCGAATATAATTTACCCGGGCGTATAAATATTTTCTTATCCAGTATCGCAGTATTGACATAATGCTCGCGATAGCGAAACCGGATACCGTTCAATTCCTGCTCCGTAAGCGATTCATCCCTGTTCCGCAGGTCGGTAGTATCTGTGTAATCTGGAATAACGATCACCTGTTTAAACCGGAATTTACGGAACTCCAGGCTGTCGTCGTCCTTATGCACCTGCACGGTAATATTGAGCGTGGGCTTTTTACCCTGCCGCTTCATTGCCAGGAAATTGATCGCGCTTTCAAAGGGGTTATCGATATTGCGGAAGTAGGATTTGTCCAGCGTATCCAGCACAAAATCAATATTGTCTGCACTAAAACGGTAATAGCCGAAATTCTTGATGCGGTTGGTCAGCCGGCTCCTTTCCATCCCTACCAGGGTATGGCTGTAGGGATTACCCTTTACCAGCAATGAACCTTCATGTAACTTATCCTGCAGGGCATCCAGCTCCGGGTCGTCGATGGCATAATGTACCTCATCGATCAGGTACTCCGTACCGGTATGGACATAATAGGTTAACCGGGCTCTTTTATTCCGCTTAAGGGTCAGGCTATCGCTGACGGTAGCATAAAAATATCCCTGGTTGCGCAGGAAGCTCGAAAAGTTCCTTTTGGTACGCTCAATAAGATTGGTATCCAGCACCACCGGCTTTTCGACCACCCGCGATTTTAGCTGAAAATTAGTTGTATCCTGCTGGTACTTTTTATAGCGGATGTTATACAACCAGACCTTTACCGGGATAAAGCCAAACAGGTAGGTATTAGGCTGCTGGGCCATAATACCGTACAACTGGTCGTTCAGGGCGCCCCGGTCGGCCAGGGTTTTGTCTGTTTTCAACCGTATGCTGGCTTTCCGCAGAAGATATTCATCTTCTTTAAGATATTTTGTAGTAGAGCAGGAAGAAAGGGTAAGAAGCCCAATAACCGCTACTATTGCCGCTAACGGCAATAGTCCTCCTAGGTCCCGGTATGGCCTGTTTAACGGCAAATTGTAAAATAAGATTTGGTTTAGCTAATTTGCGGGCTCAAATCTGACTCATGACGAAGAACCAGATCAAGTTATTCCAAGCTTTAAGCCGGCAAAAATACAGAAAAGAGTATAATAGCTATCTTGTAGAAGGTGATAAAAACGCTAAAGAATGGTTGTCATCAGATTGTACGGTCCGTTACATTGCCGCTAATGCGGCCTGGTTAGCTACAAACCGGCAACTTGTTGAGCGGCATCCCGAAGCCGGGGTACTTGCAGCCGAATCTTTCGAACTGGAAAAAATCACTACGCTGCAGCATGCACCAGAGGTTACGCTGATTGTAGAAAAGCCGGTTATCGCGAATCTGGTGCCGCCGGCGCCCGGGATCTGGACGCTATTCCTGGACCGGATACAGGACCCCGGCAATATGGGCACTATTATCCGTACGGCCGACTGGTTTGGCATACGGCACCTGATTTGCAGCCCCGGTTCTGTCGAAGTATACAATCCCAAAGTAGTGCAGGCTTCTATGGGTAGCCTGTTACGGGTACAGGTCTATGAACTGTCTGCCGAGGAATTATTATTGCAGCATCCCGGCCCTTTATATGCAGCCTGCCTCTCTGGCAAAGCGCTTAAAGACTATGGTCATGATGCCCGCCCGGGGATAATCGCCATGGGTAACGAATCCCAAGGCTTATCTGACCTGATCCTGTCCAAAGCCGGGCACAAGATCACGATTCCCCGGACAGGTCAAGCGGAATCGCTCAATGTAGCCGTAGCAACAGGTATTATTTGCTATCACCTGGCAGGGCAGGAGTAAAAAAAGTAACACCGCCATCCAGTAGTAACAATAAAAGCCAGGAACAATCTGAAAATCTGCATTTTGGCCTTGTAGACAGGCATTACCTGCTACCATTTGAACCCGGCGGGCTATGACTTTAAAACAGAATCATAGTAAGATATAATAAAGCCGCAGCACTTTATTACACAATAGCATAAATAGACTGTTATGTGATATGCTTTTACCGCAACAGTACCTCAACCAGGAGCCAACGCATACAATTGACGAACTGAAGCCTACTCGTTGCTGGCAGAACAGAAGCACCCGGCTATGCCTTCATATTACTTTGCAATACAATAATACCGGAACAGCATTAAATAGGAGCACGACATAAGCTAATGATACTCGTACATTACCTTGTTCTGTGCTAAGCAAATCATGTCATAGCCCTTTACCGTAAAAGTAGCGCGTTGCCACGTAAAGTCAGGCACTTGGGTGGTATCCTTAGCATCATTTATGCCATCGCTGCAATAGATAACAATTGAATAATAGTATTACAATGCGTATTTGTGTTTTTTTATCGCTAACTAGTACGACTTCCTCGCTAAGTGGTACTAGTTAGTCATTAAGTCATACAAGTTAGTTATTAAGTTATACCACTTAATGATCGGGAGGTTTTGCGACAACTTCAACCTCTAGCTCCTTAAGCTCAACTATAAGCCGGTAGGCCTATACAATTTGCGACAATATTAGCGGCAATAGACCAAAAATCGCAGAAATTTGGCTGTTTTCGGAGCAAAAACGCATATACACATAAAAATTATTTACCTTTTATAATGCCGGAGATGCAGGCACCCACCTGGAGTATATTCTTTCAGATTTCGCTTTTTGAGCGGGCTGTCCAAGGCCTTTCCTAGCGATTGCAGCGGGTACTTAGATGCTGTCGATTTCTCTTGCCCTGTCCCAAAGTATCCGCGAGGCTTTTCCATTTACGCGGTGCATCGCTCACCAAAGCGTATCCGACAAGCTGACTTACCGCCCCCTATATTATACTTCAAGCGGCATAGTTTTTGGCTTTTGAGTAGGAAAGAATTTGGGTTTAATAAAGGAGTGTATTGTGA
>JBEBWN010000326.1:0-5001 GCA_040392235.1 Taibaiella helva
ATGGCTTTATTCACCTTTCGCTCAAAGAAAACTAGTGTATCCTTAAATGCAGGCACCTTCAGCTTTAAAGACTTGTTGATTTTGTCCTGTAATGCCGATGGGAAAGAAAGCACAATAGTTGCTTCCTGTTCCGTATTACCCCGGTTACTAACCAGGATAGGAATACGCAAAGTATTGCCGGCAGCCGGCAATATAAGTTCAGGTGTTGTTATCTGAGCTTTCATTAACTTGCTGGGCCTGATAACCAGGGAATCTGTAAGTGAATCCACAAAGTGTGTGTTGTCGTCTGCAAGCACTGCAGAGAAGGGAATCGCAGAAACGGCAGCAGTGGCATTTATATAGATCTTCAGCGGAACGAACAGGCGTTTGCCCGGTTCCACAAGGACATGTACGTTTTTCTTGGAAACAATCCTTGCCCCCTGAGCGCTGTAAACAGAAACGGTACCGGAGAAAGGAACTAAACCTGAATTTTCTATCTGGAAAGTAACATCCTTCAATTCTTCGTTATCGGCATTCCGATCCCAGGCGGCAAGCGATAAATGTACCCCTTCCCTATACTCCTGGCCCCAGGTGTTGTAATGTAGGCACCACAGAGCTATGAGCAGCAGGAAGACGACTATATTCCTTTTACTGCGGGAAAAGCACATGAGAGATAAATAAAGGTATTAGAAAATGTGTTGGCCTGGCTACAAAGGATTCAAAATATAAGTTATCTGGGTTTCGTAGTTACCCGGTGTTAAATTCATGAAAGCTTCCTGGTTGCTGTTATACTTTGTACTGTATTTTATATTGTAATTGTTAACTATCTGCGTATTTCCATTGTTGATGATCAGGGTTCGCGCCGTCGTGGAAAGGTCTACCGGCGTATAATTGCTGTTTACCGAGGTAGCAGCCGGTGAAGCTATTACCCTGACTTTGGATACGGGCAATGAGGTTAAAGCACCGTTTCTTGAAAAGAAGTTAGACAAAGTCTGTACTGTGACCTGGTATTTTCCATCGCTGGAGGAAACTTGCAGACTGTTATCCAAAGCGGTTTCCACCCCTGTTGCGTAAGCATTGACGCTCTCACCAAAGTTCAGGAGGACATTACCACCTCCATTGATCAGGGATATACCGTTGGTTATAGGGGGATTTACATTTTGAGGCAAATGAGTCCAGGGGGGCCATAGTCCTATCTGGTGGCTATAATCGGATTGACTAACCAGGGTACCGGAAGAGTTATATAAGCGGTATCGCATAACGACGGTATAATTATCCCGGTGCAGTATCAATAGCTCGCGACTGCCGGTAAGAATAAGATCGTAAGCGAGAGAAAAATAATCGCTGGGTATAATAGGTTGGCTGGACCGTTCTACCAGGGTTATTTCTGCAGCCGACAATTGTAGTACATTCGAAGGTACACCGATTTTAGCGACAGAATTAGCATCATTCCATGAATTTTGAGATGCACCCAAATTGAACTTAATAGAAAAGTATTGTATAGGCCAATTAGGACCGTAACCGTACTGGGCAATATCTCCCGCGCTGGTCTGCTGTGCAGCAAAGTAAGCGGTGAGCGGTTGCACGGTAAGCTTCCAGTTGGATAAAGCCTTATTACCGCCATTGAAACGCACCTCCATATTCCGGGCAAAAGAAACGCCCGCAACCAGAATAGCAGTATCATTAATAGACATATAGTTCTGGCCATTTGCTTGTATTACCTGCGCCCGAGCCGGGAAGCTGCATGACAGCAGTACTATGGCAATGCAAGCAATCCACATTATATTATATATCCCCGAAAAGGTTTTCAAATTTTATGGTTTAGTATATTAATAATCGAAATCCAGTTCTGCCAGCTTTAATTCTTCACTATTGGCCAGCTGTACAATAGCCGTTGCTGTATAGCTACCATGATCCATATCTTTGGGTAAGACGGCCTGGAAAACCCTTTTGTCTCCGGGCAAAGAATAGAATTCTATTTCGGGGATCTGGTATTTCTTCCCGTTATTTTTATTCAACAGATCGTAGTGAATAGTACCGTTAAGCCATATATCGCCAATATTATTCACATAAAGTTTAAGTCCGTTTGGCAATTTACCAGGCCCCTGCTCCGTAATAAAATTACTGATCTCTACTGCCGTGTTTGTCTGCGAACGCTCTGTATAATACACTTTAACACCCATACGAACAGTTACCTTTATAGCCGCACCGGTTTCGGTTTGACCATCGCCCGGGTTTAGCTGTGTAAGATATAGCATAGCTGTACGAACGGGAATATCTTTTTGCGGTGTCACATCTTTTATACTAATGCTCAGTTCTTTAGTTTCTCCTGGCTTCAAGGAAAAATAGGAACCAGGTTGTACCATGATATTTTGGGCGCATGAAATGGACAGGGTCCCGGCATCGTAAGACATATTGTTGCCCAGGGAGTCGTAATTCCAGTCACTTAAAGATAGTCCGACCTCTAAAGTCTTTTCTTTACTGGGGTTACTCACCACAATTTTTTGTTCCTGTTTCTCTCCCGGTTTAAAGTATAAACGGGTAGGAGAAGCAGTAATGCCGGCCTGGGCAGAAAGCCGGGTTACAGGAAAAAGCGCAGCAATAGCGAGCAGCGAATAAAAAAAATGCTTTGTCATAGTTAGTTGAAGAAATAGATAACGCTATAAGGCCATTGCCATGTTACGATCCGTCAAATGGGAGAAGGTACAGAGATTAAATAGTGAAGATCGTGTTGCTTTTTAGTCCGCCTCGATAGTATACACCACGGTGCCGCTGTATACACCATTACTGAGCATAGCATAATCTTCTCCAGAAGCATGGTACAGCACATCAAAAGAAGTTGCGATGGTGCCATGTGTAGGCGATTTAATAATGGCGCGCGCTTCGCGGGAAAGATTAACCCGGTCTGTTGTCATATCCGGAACATGAACCGTTCCGCCGGTAGCTGTAGGTTGAACCGCGATTGTGGCCGCAGGTATCTTTTTATTACCTACCCCGCGCAGATCGTCGAGTGTACTAACTTTAACAACAAATCTGCCAGAACTAAATACATTTAAATGTGCCGGCTCAGTAATATGTACGCCTTTCTTAAAATCTTCCTTTTGAGAAAACAGAAGGTCTACCTGGCTTTGTGCCTCATTAATCGTCAGGCTTTGCACCTGATTGATTACAACATTTAACTTTACCGAGCCGCTAATCTGCCCGAAAAGGAAATGTGGTAATGTTGCCAGTACGAAGCCTAACATAAAATAAAAGAAGAACCTTTTCATTGGGTGCATTTATTTGGTCAAGTTTGGTTTGGTTACTTTCTTACCCGAAAGTCCTCTAAACTAGCAAAAAATGCCAAGAAAAGATAATATTTAATGATTAATTTTTCAAGACAACCCGTGTTCTCTCTAATTCCGTATAATTCAAGAGTCTCTGTTCTGGCCGGGAACGCCATTATTTAACACCTCGCCGGATTACCGGATGAGGTACACCAAACCGGTCCTTACAGGTCGGTAATGGTATACACTACTGTTGCTGTGAACGTACCCGGAGCCAAGCTTGCTACAGCTGGATAGTTGGCCAGGGTGTACTTAACATCATATTGTGTACCCGAAGTGCCTGCATCGCCATTATGGATACCACTCTCCGGTGTGGCAATAAGCGCTGCATCTTTATTGATCAGATTTTGGCGGGTATTAGAGTAAGCTGCGCTCGGTACCACAGAATTGGGAACGATCTGGCGTGGATTGCTTACGGTAAGGTAAATATAATCTACCGGGATTGTTGTAATACCCTGCGCACTGCTATTGGTATTATTCAACGTGGTAGCATTGGAGGCGAGGCTGACTTTAATTTTATAAGCGCCGCTGGAAATAACGTCTAAAGTACTCACCAGATCGCCATCCACCCCTGCTGTTCCGGCAGCGTTGGTAAATTTCTCTGTATTATCCAGATTTATGTTAACTGTGGAACCGGAAGAAACGCTGATCGATTTTACTGAAGAAACGTTTACATTTAAGACGGCATTGGAATTGGTTCCAGAAGATTGTGCGAAAATTGCGCTTGTTGCCAGAAGTGTTACTCCGGCCAAAATAATCCTTTTCATAAGTTTGTTTTTTTAGATTTTGTATTGAGTGGCTTCCGTATCGAAACCACAACAAAAGTCCGACAGATAGCGGCGCTCTGACGATACATTTTCGCTTAAAAACGATCGAAACTTAACAATTATATCACGCGCAGATTTATTTACTCGAAAAACTGATAACAAGAACCAGATCTTTCCGTTTCTGGGGCTGTAACTTTGCTTTCTATGCGCTTATTGCCCCGGGGTACTCTTTGGTTGTTCTTTTTGCTGAATTGGGCAGCGCCAGCCCAAAGCCAGGAGTTTCTTTATGACCGCGATTACCAACCCATGCTGCTGCGTAGTAAAACACAGGGAGATCCTTTCTATTATAGCAATTTGCTTTCACGTTTCCTGGTTAATGACTCCACTTTGTCTGTTATAGAGATGATGTATTTAATGATAGGCTATACGGGCACACCTTATTTTCAACCTTATTTGTACAGAGCAACAGAAAAGACGATAAAATCTTTAAACGACCAGCGTAGGTACAAAGAGGCCTTAATGATATGTGATACTTTCCTGACGCGATATCCTTTGAGCCAATCCGCCATTATTGAAAAAGCCTACGCCTTTCACCAGTTGAAACAATACGATAGCGCGGTTCATTATAAAGAGCAGTTTGCACGTATTATGGCCGCTATGGATTGGAGCGCTGACGGACACAGCCCGGAAACCGCCATGTTTGCTATCGGTCCATATGACGGACAAAATTTTGTCGATATGTATTATCACGCCGAACTGGGGAAAATAAATACGGTGGAAAACCAGAACGGAGACCTGTGTTCTGCAGTGGAAATTATATTCAAACAAAAAGAACAGGTTCAAAAAACCAATTTTTATTTTGTAATACAACATGCGGCCAATACCTTAAAGAAATAAATACAACATTCCCTCTCTTTCATTATATTTTC
>JBEBWN010000327.1:0-4987 GCA_040392235.1 Taibaiella helva
GGATCAATTTGCCATCCGGTAACCGGGAAGCTTTTATTTTATGCGGACCACGGTCAGCTGTATAATGCAAATCATGGGCTTATGTTGAACGGTGATGTGGGGCGATATGATGCTAATACGAATGACCGTTCCATTGTGAACCAGGCAACATTTGCTTATAGCTCTTTGATTGTGCCTTATGTAGGGGATTCAAATTTGTACTATCATTTCTATTATAGTAAAAATGCTCCCGGCAACAATAAGGTCTTGTACTCCGTCGTAGATATGCGCTTAGACGGGGGTAAAGGAGGTGTTGTTGCAGGGAGGAAGAATGTTACGGTCGATAGTATGCTATATTTAGGAGAAGGGCTCAATGTTTTAATGGGCGATAACTGTGATCTTTGGTTGGTGGCATTAGAAATTGACCCGGGGCATTATTCATTCGGTCCCAGCTATTTAAGAGCTTATCATATCACCGAAAGCGGGATCGAATCCTCAGCCGTAATTTCAAAAATGGAGACCAGAGCCTATTGGGCTTATCTGACGCCTTCACACGACCGGAAATTAATAGCTCAAACGGCCTGGTGGGCAAATGGAGTGGAAGTATTTAATTTTGATGCCCAAACGGGTAAATTCTCTACCAAGTACACTTTCCCCATTGAAGTGGGTTTTCATTTTGGAGGTCCTTTGACGGCATTTGTTAGAAATGCCGCGTTTTCGCCAGATAATTCAAAATTGTATGTAGATTATATTGAAACAGATTTAATGAAAGGAACGAGCAGCAATTCAACCGTTTTACAATTTGATTTGACTAAGGAGCATGCCGATTCCATTTTTAATTCCCGGAAAAGTACCCATATTTATCAGGATGGCATAAATATTTCAGCACTCCGGGCTTATAATGATACTATCTACACAATGCGGTGGGGAGCATCCGGTAAAATGTCCATCGACCGGTATTCGAATTTAAATGGGAAGGCAGAGGATGTGGTATTTGAAAGTAATGTTTTAACCAGCAAGTCAACGATAAGAAGCTCGACGTTTAACTATGAAGCAATTTATCCTAACCAGTTTATCATTCAAAAAATCGATACGCAACTATGTACTAAGGAATTGACCATTCAATCGTCTGATGCAAATGGCGCTGATTTTCTATGGAGCGATGGCAGTACCGGTAATACGATTACCGTTACGGAAACCGGAACATATTGGGTACAATCCAGAACGCATCTTCAGCATTGTTTCACCTATGTTGCCGATACCTTTCATGTAAACTTTCTACCTTCTGTTGATGATCCTGTTATTTCCGTTAATGAATATGAATTGTCTACCCAACCCCAGGCTGATGCCAGCTACCAATGGATTTTTGATGGCCAGGATATAGAAGGTGCTACTGATGAAAAGTATATGGTAAAAGAAAATGGGGATTACCAGGTACGGGTTACCTCTACTTTACCTGGCGAATGTGCGTCTACTTCAGCAGTATATAAAGTAACTAACTATACGAGTATTCATACGCTAAGGCCCAATATGGTAAGCGTCTATCCTAATCCTGCTTCCACTGTAATTTATATCGAAACTGCCGAAGCGATTCGCGCTGAGTTGTTAGATGTTACAGGCCGGGTAATCCTTTCCAGCCGTGATAAAAAGATAGATGTGCAAAAAGTAGCAAGCGGCCACTATCATTTATTGATATACAATTTACAGGGGCAATTGATCCATCAAACCAGGGTGGCTAAAAAATAATGCCATGATGCCCATTCAATACATATTATCTTGAAGGGTATAGTGCTTCCCGAAGCGTTCCGACGATCTATAAGGGGGTGTCCCCAAAAGTGTATAGATAGTCTCTTTTGTATTCGGGTATCTCAGGAGACTATTATGCATTACGCCACGATTGCAGTGTGTAATTCTATTAAAGGAAAAGAAAACAGCATAAACCGGGTATTCTCTAAAACCATAGTTTTTGGTGATAAATTGAGATCAGGGAGCAATTATATTTGCGTTAATATTAATAATTATTTATTGGACGTAATAAATTATAATCAATTTTTAAAACTTGGTCTATGATGCTGAAATCTCTATTCTTTTTTATTTTATCCCTAGTGCTCGCTGCCGGGGTTTCCGGCCAAATTAATTACACGAAAACTTCCGAATATCTGAATGCCAACAAATACTGGCCGGTTTCAGACTACAGCGCAATCAGTTTTTTTGATGGAACGGCTAAACTGGATACCTCTGCTTTGCTGCGGGGGTCCGAAGCGTTTGGTTCAATTTGCCATCCGGTAACCGGGAAACTTTTATTTTATGCGTATCATGATCAGATTTATAATGCTAAACATCTGCCTATGTTGAACGGCGATGTAGGACGTTATGATGCCAATACGAATGACCGTTCCATTGTGAACCAATCGACATATGGCTACAGCGCTTTGATTGTTCCATATGTAGGAGATTCAAACCTTTACTACTTCTTCCATTATAGTAAAAATGATAGAAACAACCACAAGTTACTGTACTCTGTTATAGATATGCGCCTAGACGGAGGTAAAGGAGGTGTTGTTGCGGGTAGAAAGAATGTGTCTATTGATACTATGCTGTCTTTGGGAGAAGGACTGAATGTTTTGATGGGTGATGACTGTGATCTTTGGCTGGTGGCATTAGAAATTTACCCAGGACACTTTTCATTAGTTTCCAGCTACTTAAGAGCCTACCATATTACCGAAAGTGGAATAGAATCTACAGCCGTAATGTCAAATATGGAAACCAGGGCCTTTTGGGCTTATCTGACTCCGTCACACGACCGGAAGTTAGTTGCTCAAACGGGCTGGCTTGCCAACGGGATAGAAATATTTGAATTTGATGCACAAACAGGTAAATTTTCGACAAAGTACAATTTACCTGTTGAGTTCGGTCTCCTTTTCGGCGGTGTCCAAAATGCAACGGTTAAGAATGCAGCTTTTTCGCCAGATAATTCAAAATTGTATGTAGATCATGTCGATGCAGATTTGATGACAGGTACAAGCAGTAATATAACCCTTTTACAATTTGACTTAAGTAAGGAGAATGCCGACTCCATTTTTAATTCCCGGAAAAGTACCCATGTTTATCAGGACGGCATAACTATTTCAGCACTCCGGTCTTATAATGATACTATCTACACAATGCGGTGGGGAGCATCCGGTAAAATGTCCATCGACCGGTATTCGAATTTAAATGGGAAGGCAGAGGATGTGGTATTTGAAAGTAATGTTTTAACCAGCAAGTCAACGATAAGAAGCTCGACGTTTAACTATGAAGCAATTTATCCTAACCAGTTTATCATTCAAAAAATCGATACGCAACTATGTACTAAGGAATTGACCATTCAATCGTCTGATGCAAATGGCGCTGATTTTCTATGGAGCGATGGCAGTACCGGTAATACGATTACCGTTACGGAAACCGGAACATATTGGGTACAATCCAGAACGCATCTTCAGCATTGTTTCACCTATGTTGCCGATACCTTTCATGTAAACTTTCTACCTTCTGTTGATGATCCTGTTATTTCCGTTAATGAATATGAATTGTCTACCCAACCCCAGGCTGATGCCAGCTACCAATGGATTTTTGATGGCCAGGATATAGAAGGTGCTACTGATGAAAAGTATATGGTAAAAGAAAATGGGGATTACCAGGTACGGGTTACCTCTACTTTACCTGGCGAATGTGCGTCTACTTCAGCAGTATATAAAGTAACTAACTATACGAGTATTCATACGCTAAGGCCCAATATGGTAAGCGTCTATCCTAATCCTGCTTCCACTGTAATTTATATCGAAACTGCCGAAGCGATTCGCGCTGAGTTGTTAGATGTTACAGGCCGGGTAATCCTTTCCAGCCGTGATAAAAAGATAGATGTGCAAAAAGTAGCAAGCGGCCACTATCATTTATTGATATACAATTTACAGGGGCAATTGATCCATCAAACCAGGGTGGCTAAAAAATAATGCCATGATGCCCATTCAATACATATTATCTTGAAGGGTATAGTGCTTCCCGAAGCGTTCCGACGATCTATAAGGGGGTGTCCCCAAAAGTGTATAGATAGTCTCTTTTGTATTCGGGTATCTCAGGAGACTATTATGCATTACGCCACGATTGCAGTGTGTAATTCTATTAAAGGAAAAGAAAACAGCATAAACCGGGTATTCTCTAAAACCATAGTTTTTGGTGATAAATTGAGATCAGGGAGCAATTATATTTGCGTTAATATTAATAATTATTTATTGGACGTAATAAATTATAATCAATTTTTAAAACTTGGTCTATGATGCTGAAATCTCTATTCTTTTTTATTTTATCCCTAGTGCTCGCTGCCGGGGTTTCCGGCCAAATTAATTACACGAAAACTTCCGAATATCTGAATGCCAACAAATACTGGCCGGTTTCAGACTACAGCGCAATCAGTTTTTTTGATGGAACGGCTAAACTGGATACCTCTGCTTTGCTGCGGGGGTCCGAAGCGTTTGGTTCAATTTGCCATCCGGTAACCGGGAAACTTTTATTTTATGCGTATCATGATCAGATTTATAATGCTAAACATCTGCCTATGTTGAACGGCGATGTAGGACGTTATGATGCCAATACGAATGACCGTTCCATTGTGAACCAATCGACATATGGCTACAGCGCTTTGATTGTTCCATATGTAGGAGATTCAAACCTTTACTACTTCTTCCATTATAGTAAAAATGATAGAAACAACCACAAGTTACT
Organism: Taibaiella helva; assembly: GCA_040392235.1. GTDB lineage: Bacteria > Bacteroidota > Bacteroidia > Chitinophagales > Chitinophagaceae > Taibaiella > Taibaiella helvus_A. The sequence continues at coordinate 4,741 of JBEBWN010000327.1, forward strand.
GTACTCTGTTATAGATATGCGCCTAGACGGAGGTAAAGGAGGTGTTGTTGCGGGTAGAAAGAATGTGTCTATTGATACTATGCTGTCTTTGGGAGAAGGACTGAATGTTTTGATGGGTGATGACTGTGATCTTTGGCTGGTGGCATTAGAAATTTACCCAGGACACTTTTCATTAGTTTCCAGCTACTTAAGAGCCTACCATATTACCGAAAGTGGAATAGAATCTACAGCCGTAATGTCAATCATG
>JBEBWN010000328.1:0-4966 GCA_040392235.1 Taibaiella helva
GCAGTTCAACCGACCTGTTATTTACCGTTATTTTTAAAACTCTTTTCTTAGGATCTACCTGGTTAATACCGGTTAATTCGGCATTAAATTGTTCTTTCGCCGTTTTAGGCGACATACAAACGTAGTTGTCCCAGGTAGCTTTTGTAATAGGATCAGGCATTTCCTGCAACCAGGGGTTGTTGCTCCATGCACCGCCATAACCCAGGGCTACGGTTTCATACACCACCACCTCATATTTGCCGCCTTGTTTATTCGAAGCTGCAGCAATCGCTCCGTTTACATCGCCTGTAAAGGCCGCACCTGCAAATGCAGGTGCCGCAGGCTCTGCAACACCATCCTGAAGCGCCTTATCAAAATTACTTTGTCCGCCCAGTTTGGCAATCCAATATTTATTAAAGAAATCGTGGTAAGTTTCAGCTGACCCAGACCATTTTAACAAGCTGTCCTGGAACGCCCTTGTTTTAAATAAAGGAGCAATCGTTGGCTGAATAAAGCTGTAATACCCGGATTTAGGCTCTGCATCCCCCCAGCTTTCCAACCAATGATGATCGGGTACCGCGTAAGTGCACAACTGGGTTGTTTCATCCATCCTGTCGTTAAAGGAAACGGATAGGCCTGCCTTAGGTAAAGCTTTGCGAAATTTTTCGCTATCGAAATAATCGTAAGCAGGATTTACACCGTGGAATAGCACTGCGCCTACCTGGCCGGCTTCCAGGGCGTTTACAAATGCAACCATTTCACTGTCAATACCTTGCTTGTAATTAGCCGTATTAGCCCAGTTAATCGTTGTACCGTTTGCACCGATCGCATTATTGATCGCATTCACAATAACCTGTACCTGTACATCGTTGCTGCCGCTAACCACCAGTCCTTTACCTTTCTTCAGGTCCTGCGCAGCTGCTGAGATCAGGGTGTTCAGTTTTTTTGAAGGGAAAGAAGGAGCAGCGCCTGTAGTTACCGTGGCGTATAATGCAGCTGCTACTTTGCCAAATTCAGATGGTTTACAGGTTGCGCGTTCGTCGGCATTAGCCCCGGTCATGCTCATGATAGCCTCTACCTGGTAATGCTTGTTCATCTTCGCATTTTTGCCATCGCTTCCTTTGATCTTCCTGTTCTTCATAAAGCCCGTGCTGAACTCTACGGGTGATAACCATGTACCCAGGAAATCAGCGCCGAGACTGAATATTGTCTCCGCCTGATCAAATTGGTAAGAAGGGATAGCCCTTTTTCCGTAAGAAGCTTCATTGGCCAGCAACATACCGGAGTAAGATACCGGATCATATTGCACATGCTTGCTATTAGGATATTTTGCCAGGAACTGGCTGATAATTTCTTTTGTTGTCGGACTGATAATAGAACCTGTTACCAGGTAAACGGCACCATTCGCAGCGGTTAAGGCCTCTATTATCGGCGTATCTACTTTTTCAAAGGTATCTACCGTTTTCTTAGACTTGCCATCGTAGGGCTGGCGTAGCCTTGTTTTGTCATACAAACTGAGCGTAGCAGCAATCACGCGGGCAGAGGTACCACCTTGTGTTACGGAAGAACTGCTGTTTCCTTCTATCATAATGGGCCTTCCGTCACGGGTCTTCACCAGAACGGAACAATACTCGCCATTATCGACAAAAGTTGAGGCATAGTAGTTGGCTACTCCTGGAGTAAGCAGTTCCGCATCAGGCCTGATGGCATAAGGAATCGCTTTTCTAACAGGCATTTCGCAACTTGCCGCTACTGTAGCCGCCAATGTACTAAACCCTAAAAACTTCAGGAAATCTCTTCTGGGGGTAGTAGCATTCAACAACTTATCGCTCATATCCAGAGCAGGTAATTCCTGCTGGAATTCATTTTCAACAACCTGTTTATGCTCCGGAGTTTGCTCCAGTTGTTCTAATCCCTTCCAGTATTGTTTCTGACTCATACGTCTGATATGTAAAATATGAAAATGAACAAATGCGTAATCTGATTTTACCGCAATCTTCCACCTTATATTTATAGTTCCTTAAAAATTAAAATCGAATAAAGAAATTTGACTGCTAAGCCAACATGTGGAGGCTTAGTAGTGGCACTTCTGACACTCTGTACCGCCCAGCTCTGCCTCTGTAACACCTTCACGCTTACCCGCCTTAATTTCGTCGTGGTACTTTTGGAAAATACTATAGTAATCGTTTTCTTTAAACTGAACTTTTGTCTGACGGTGGCAGTTTACACACCATCCCATAGACAAATCAGCGGCCTGGTGCACTTCATCCATTTCCTGGATAGCACCGTGACAAGTTTGACATTGAACTTTACCAACAGCAACGTGCTGTGCGTGATTAAAGTAAACGTGATCGGGAAGGTTGTGAATTTTCACCCACTCTATCGGCGTAGCCATGATATTACCATTAGCATCACGCTTGTATTCTTTCTTAACGGGATCCCATCCCGCCGCAGCGTATAATTTCTGAATTTCCTCTGTACCGTTCACTTCCTTTCCTTCATAAGTGATCAATTTCTCCGTACCGGTATATTCACTGATCTGCTTGTGACAGTTCATACACACATTTGTAGAGGGTATCATTGCCTGGCGGCTTTTTTCTGCACCGGAGTGACAATATTGACAGTTGATCTGGTTTATACCCGCATGTACCTTATGAGAGTAGAAGATCGGCTGTTTAGGCATATAATTTTGCTGACGTCCCATGTTTACAGATCCGTTCACAATCCAATAGCCCGCAAGCGATAATAAAACAATACCAGTAATGGCGATCGTTACTTTACTACGGAAAAGAGGTGTTTCTTTTTTGCTGGGAAGGCCTTGCTTGTCATTTGCCACCCTGTTAAGGGTCTTGTTCACCCTGGTCAGGATAAAGATTAACAAAGCCAGGATAATCGTAATGATCGAATATAGCCAGGTATTATCTTTTTCTACCGGTGCACCGCCACCCTGGGGGCTGGGGCCCGCACTAGGGGGTTGCACGCTGTTTACATAAGCAATAATATTGTCAATTTCCTCTTCCTTAAGATTAGGGAAAGCGGTCATTGCCGTCTTATTCCATTTATTGTAAATCTCGTTTGCATATTTATCGCCGCTGGCAATCAATGCAGCAGAGTTATGCACCCATTTATAGAGCCACTCCTTACTGGGAACTTGTTTATCTACTCCCTGCAGGGCAGGACCTGTCGCATCCTTTAATGGATTGTGACAGCTGGCGCAGTTAGCAGAAAAGAGTGCTTTTCCGGCGGCTACGTCCTGTGCTGATGTGGTAGAAAATGAAAAAAGGGAAAGAATTACGGCAAGCGTCAGGAGACTGGTGCGCTTGAACGATGATTTTGACCTTAGAAATACAGACACGTGTAAAGTATTTAATTATTTTACTGATCCTATTAGGCTATGTGGCGGCAAAAGTACGACAGGTTCCCCAAAGTTTCTACACATTTGTTAAAAAAAATTCTTCAATACAGACGCGGTTTTCAGCCGTTTTAATTGTCATTTTGAATATATGTTTGTCATAATACTGTCAGCCCGGGGTCTGCAAAATGTCACGGTCCCGGAAGCTTCAGCAGGAGGACGGAAACCGCCTTTAACGATCGTTGAGTGTAAATTGAACGTACTGCCTGGTAGAAGAACGCAGCTTAAATCGCTCGTCTATACGCTGGCCGATTAGCCATACAATTTTACCTTTGCTTTCGAGTACCCATACCTTTTCCTTCTCATGAATTCCCAGTTTTTCCCCTATCAGGAAGCGACTCACCTTTTTTTTCTTCATCCCCATCCCCATGGGATAAAAATAATCGCCGGTCTTCCAGGGACGAATTGTCAATGGAAAGGCCAGCCTGGCCATATCAATAAATGCACTGGTCTTACCCGATGTCTTTACCTTATTCAGCAAGCTGTCCTCCCATTCGCCCTTTTTTATCTGCAAGCTAAAGTCGTCGGCATCGACCGTGCACTGCCCATCTGTCACCAGGACATGCGTGCTGGCAGCAGTTGCCAGGGCCGTAATGACCAGGAACTCCCTGTGCCGGATAACGCGGTAGCTTTCCGATGCCACGTAACGGCCCGACTCCGTATGCATCAGTTGCTGGATATCGGGTAATTGATGCGGAGAAAATCCAAAAGGTTTCAATAATTCCCATAAAATCGTCGATAGAGGGCGGCAGTGTTGTAATTTCCGGAGCGGTATATACCAGTCACTACGGCGTTGTTCGAGCAGTTTTTTCCGGTAGCGCTCTATACTTTCCTGGTACAATAGCTCTGCCTCACGAAAACGTTCGGTGCTTTTACGCAGGTTTTCGACCGAACCGGGCAGGATCTGCTCCATTGCCGGGAGCAAATGGTGCCGAATGGCGTTACGGGTATAATTGTCCTTCGCATTACTGCTGTCCTCCCGCCAGGATAGTTGCTGTTCTTTTGCCCAGCGCTGAATGTCTTCCCGGTTCAGCGCCAGGATAGGGCGAATAATGTTCCCTTGCCGGGGTAATATACCATGCAGACCGCTAATACCGGTTCCCTTCAGTAGGTTGATCAACAGCGTTTCTACAGAGTCACCGGCATGGTGCGCCGTAGCAATCAGATCAAAAGTGGAGTCGGCGCGCAAAGTTTCGAACCATTCATACCGGAGGTTGCGAGCCACCTCCTGCAGATTCCCTCCTTCCCGGGCCAGGATGGCAGGCGTATCAAAGTGTTGTACATGGCAGACAAGCTGATGTTTGTCCGCCCAATTCCGGACAAAGGCCTCATCCCCTTCCGATTCCGCACCACGCAATCCAAAATTGCAATGGGCAATAATAATATGGACATCTAATTGCCTTAATATATCGGCCAGGACCATACTATCCAGTCCCCCGCTAACGGCAACTACTATCTTTTTATCCAACCAGTCACTTTTCTGTAATACTTCGCGTATGATCTCTTTCATAACTCAAGCATAATAAAATGCCAGGTTGTACAACCCGGCATTTATAATAAAATATCTATTGTTAG
>JBEBWN010000329.1:0-4932 GCA_040392235.1 Taibaiella helva
TGATGGACGATCTTTACAGACAGAAAATACTTAAATTGTAAATGCGATTGCCCTGACCAAGAACACTTCAATAAAACATTTTTCATGTTATCATGTAAATTGCCCTTGCAGGCTTTTTAGATCATGGACATACCCATGCACTCTACTATGGACGAAAAAAAAATACCAGGTCTTGGTGTCAAGCCTTAAAAAAGGAGAATGTATATGTGGTAAAAGGCTGTATCCTATCAAGAAAAAATCTGTGTGCTTTCCTAACTGAATTATCGTTGGGAATGCACACAGATGTAGCAACAGAAATTACTGTTGATGAGTCGCTCCAGACAGGTTAAAAAAACAGGCCTAAACGCAGAGCAAAATTATTTAAGCGGGTATTGGCATCTTTAAAGGAGCCGCTATAAGGCAATGAGTATTTGTTTGGATTAGTTGCATCGGGAGCAAAACCGTTATTGAAGAAAAGGCCAACATAAGCCGCCAGTTTGTCGTTTAGCGGATATTCCACCCCGGCACCAATATTCATTGTGAACATAACGGGTGCGATAGCCAGCGTTCCCTTAATTTTTTCATTCTTTCCTGTGCTTTTAGACAGCGCCCCGGCTTCATTGTAATAGTCGACTTCATAAGTTGCCTTTTTGGCAATATTAAAGCCGGTAGTGAGTCCCAATTGGCCAAAGAAACGAAAGCCGGAAATAAGGTCTGTACGTAACTTCAATGCAACGGGAATTTCCAGGTAGTTGAGCCTGTAGTTAAAGTTCGCATTCTTGACTACATCGGCCGTTTCGCTACCCAGGTACTTGGAATTAATCTTACCACCCGCCATATTTACCTGTAAACCGGTTACAAATGCATAATTTTCAGCGAAATGGTACTCCGCCATTAATCCATAGGTAAAACCTATTTTACTGCCGTCGTTTGTTGGTTCATACTGCCCATCGTCCGTTTTATCGGTAGTAGGACGCATCCATGCCATTGTAGGAGCGACGAAAACACCAAAACGGAATTTTTTTGAATCAATTGACGAGCCAGTACTTTGCTCTGTTTGCGCAAAAGTATTGCTTACCGGTAAGCTCAAAAGGGCTGCTAATGATGTAATGATGATCTTTTTCATTATGGTATTGAATTTTAATACAATTAATACGGTGGGGGTTGTACCAGCAGCCTGCAAAAACCGGGCCAAAAATAATCGAACCCGCCTCTACCGCCGGATTTACCTTCTGTGCCGGAAAGGTAGTAAAATAATTGCCGGTTGCAACTGGTTGATTGCGAAATGTATTATATTCGTATAAACAAATCTTTAGTAATATGATAGGTATCGTGGTCATTATCGCCCTAGCCCTGTTACTGGTTTTCTGGGTAATCGGTTTGTACAATAAACTAGTGCGTTTCAAAAATAACAGGGAAAATGCTTTTGCCGATATAGACGTACAACTACGGCAACGTAACGATCTTATCCCGCAGCTCGTTTCCACAGTAAAAGGCTATGCGAGTCACGAAAAGGAATTGCTGGAAAAGATTACGCAGGCCAGGGCAGGCATCATGAATGCAGGAAGCATTAACGAGAAAATAGGGGCCGATACACAGCTCACACAGGCACTGCAAGGCTTAAAGGTGAGTGTTGAGGCTTACCCTGACCTCAAAGCCAATACCAATTTTTTGCAACTCCAGGAAGAAATTTCTGATATCGAAAACAAACTGGCAGCCGCCCGGCGTTATTTCAACGGCGCCACAAGAGAGCTCAATACCGCTATCGAGTCTTTTCCGGCGAACATCATAGCCCGCAATTTTGGTTTCACGCGTCAGCCTATGTATGAACTCAGCGCCGAACAACGCACAACTATGGAGGAGCCACCCCAGATTAATTTCTAGTGCCGGAAAACAGGCGCAATAAACCGTTTATGCGCAGATTGCCGTCCTATAAACTTAATGCGTCCCTTAAGGTTAACAAGCCCTTACTTCCTGTGCCTAGTAATGAGACCGTTTTATGACTTATGTAGGTATACAAACACAGATCAACCGTAATAACCGGAACAGTTTTTTGCTGCTGCTGGCTTTTCCCTTACTACTGCTGGCAATGGTATATGCCATTCTTTACTTTTCGACGGAGGACAAAAACCTTGTATTACCATTATTTTTAAAGACATCACCGCTTATATTGATTGCAGTAGGTATATGGTTTACCGCAGCCTACTTTACCCACGCTTCCCTGATCCAAATGGCAACGGGCGCCCGCCCCCTGGAACGTCGCGAAAACAAAAGGGTTTACAACCTTGTAGAGAACCTTTGCATAGCCCAGGGCATGCCCCAGCCCAAAATATTTATCCTGGACGATGACTCTCTTAATGCATACGCCAGCGGTATTAACCAGAAAACATTTGCCATTACCCTTTCCCGCGGTATTATTCAGAAGTTGGACAATCCAGAGCTCGAAGGTGTTATTGCCCACGAACTATGCCATATACAGAACCGCGACGTAAGGCTATTAATTATTTCTATTGTCTTTGTGGGGATCTTTTCGTTCCTTGCACAAATAGCGATGCGAAACATTTATTTTTCAGGACGCAGAAGGGATAAAGATAATAATGGGGCTTTTGTTATTATCCTGATTTTGATTACAGCTATAGCCTATTTCATTTCAATGTTATTACGTTTCGGCATATCCCGGCGGCGCGAGTATATGGCCGATGCCGGTGCTGCGGAAATGACCCGTAACCCACTGGCCCTGGCTGGCGCACTACGCAAAATATCCGACGACCCCTATATTGAAGCTGTAAAAAACGAGGACGTTGCACAGTTATTTATCGACCATCCTGCGCCAAAAACCAGGAAAACCTTATCATTAAACAGTCTCTTTGCCACACACCCGCCTATAGAGAACCGGATTCGCATTCTCGAAAACTTTTAATACACTATAAACCGCTACGCTCACTTATTTTTGCACTCTTTTTATATTTTTATGTTTCGACCTTTAACTACATTTCTCATTTTTTGTTGTACAGGATTCTCCCTTTGTTCTTTCGCGCAGAAAGATCTCTTTGTCGGGGTCAAAGGAGGTATCAGTATCCCCAATCTAACTGCAGGCGAAAGCAAAAATGACTGGAATAAAAACTATACATCCCGCGTGGGCCCATATTTTGGCGGCTTCGTAGAGATACCACTGTCCCGTTATTTTTCTTTCCAGCCCGAGGTTAACTATGCTGCCGAAGGAGGAAAGCGCAAAGGTATTCAACCCATGACGATACCCGCTCAATATTTGGATCTCTTCCAAAAAGCTTTCGGTACCGATAAAGACTATTTATACGCAGACCTGAACACTGTATCGCGTATTAATTACCTGCAAGTACCTCTGCTGATAAAGTTCAGCTATCCGATGGCTTTTAAGGGCAAACTTACCTTTTTTGCACAGGTGGGTCCCTATGCCGGTTACCTGGTATCAGCCAAACAACTGGTAAAATCGGAGAACCTGAAAGTATATTTCGACGGCGAAGGCAAAAAACAGATTCCTCCTGCACTTGTTGAAGAATTTTTCGGCGCTTCTATCGACACGACAATCAAAGCCCGTAGCGACCTGCATAATTTTAATTTCGGAGTACAGGGTGGAGTAGGCTTCGCCTATACAATAGGTCGCGGTAAGTTATTTCTCGAAGGTGGCGGCAACTACGGATTTATTCCTGTTCAAAAAGGCGATGCACACGGGAAAAATAATATCGGCGCCGGAACCGTCCTGGCGGGGTATGCCTATAATATTCGCAAGAAAAAAGCCTGAGGAGAATTTCCCCTGATAATGACATAAGACTGCGCATAACAGATATTTTAAAAAATGCCTGCCCGGTTATAAACCCGGCCAGGCATTTTTTGCAAAATTTCTTCCTTTGTTTCTTATGACTGCCAAACACCATTTTCTATCGGGATTCGCTTGACTGGGGAAACTCAACGATGCAAACAGGCATAAGCTATGTCTAAAGGGCAAAAATCCGCAATGCTGTCAAATTTAATAAGATACGAATTTTGAAATATACTTAACTGGACAATCGAATTTCGTCTATCTTATTTCATAGTAGCAACGTGAGTCATTTTCTATAAAAAAGATTAGTAAAAGCAAAACGGTTAAACCCTTTGCTATACAACGTTTTATAAAAAGAACAGTCTTAGTTCGGAAGTCGGTATCTGATAGGTTTGGGGCTTAAATTGAAAGAGAAAAGAAGCGGAAAAATATTAGCTTGTTTTATGCAGAAATAAGCATTGCATTATAAGTTCAAGCAGCGCGCAGAACGCATCATCCATACAGCAAATACCGTATTGTATCTGTTAGAAAGTTCGTAAAATAATAATGAAAAATACCGGGAAGGCGGTATTAATAAAATTATAAATAACAGATAACTTTATACACAAGTCCTATTGGTTATGAAAACAAAATTACTTACTATCTTATACCTTTTACTGTTAGGCACAACAGCATTACAGGCGCAGGAGTGGAAAGTCTTTCAGGACACAAAAGGGCTTTACAGATACAAAGATGCCAGCGGAAATGTAGTTATACAGCCCCAATATTATCATGCTTATGATTTTACGCAAGGAATGGGAGCAATACAATATGAAGCAACACATTCTTATCGCAAATAGGCATATATAGACCAGTCGGGTCAAGCGGTTATTCCGGGGCTAAAAGATATATTGTTGCTTACCCTTTCTCTTCAGATGGTTTAGCGCAAATAAGAGTGGCAGGGGAGTACGAGTGGATTGATAAAACCGGAAAAGAAGTTATTCCTCCGATTTATTTTGAAGCATTACCCTTTGGTGAAGGTTTGGCGGCTGTAAAGATGGGCGGAAAGTAGGGATTTATAGATTATACTGAAAAAGTGGTTATCCCTTTTGAATATATAAGTGCAAAACCATTAGAGAGGGTAAGGCTCAGGTAACTAAAGACCGGGTTAAATA
>JBEBWN010000330.1:0-4920 GCA_040392235.1 Taibaiella helva
CAACTGATTTGTAATCAGTAGGTCGCTGGTTCGATCCCGGCAAGTGGCTCTTTTTTTAATTTCAAAAAAATAGACCTTCCAACAGATATTACTATTGGCGCGTTAGTTTTTGAAATTAAAGGGGTAGATGGCCGAGTGGTTAAAGGCGACAGACTGTAAATCTGTTCTCTCGCGAGTACGCAGGTTCGAATCCTGCTCTGCCCACTTTTAAAAAATGTGAATTTTATTCACAATTGCGGAAGTAGCTCAATTGGTAGAGCGATAGCCTTCCAAGCTATAGGTTGCGAGTTCGAGACTCGTCTTCCGCTCTTAAAGTTAAGACTTTTGAATTGTTGTTTGGTTTTATTGTTGTTTTATTTCTCTAAACAATGCAACGATACGTCCAATTGACAATTCAAAATGCTGTTGTAGCTCAGTGGTAGAGCACTTCCTTGGTAAGGAAGAGGTCGGCAGTTCAATCCTGCTCAACAGCTCATAGAATTTCGTAAATTTTTTTACAATCTATAATTATAACATTCTTCTAAAAAGAAATAACAATGGCAAAAGAGACCTTTAAAAGGGAGAAACCCCACGTAAACATTGGTACCATTGGTCACGTCGATCATGGTAAAACCACATTGACTGCAGCTATTAGTACCGTTTTGGCAAGTAAAGGTTTAGCTGAAAAGAAAGATTATGATGCGATTGATAATGCGCCAGAGGAAAGAGAACGTGGTATCACGATCAATACCGCACACGTAGAATATCAAACTGAAAATCGTCACTATGCGCACGTTGACTGTCCAGGTCACGCTGACTATGTGAAAAATATGATTACCGGTGCTGCTCAGATGGACGGCGCTATTCTTGTGGTAGCTGCTACTGACGGTCCAATGCCTCAAACTAAAGAACACATTCTTCTTGCCCGCCAGGTAGGTGTTCCTCGTATTGTGGTATTTATGAATAAAGTTGACTTAGTTGACGATCCAGAAATCCTGGAACTGGTTGAGTTGGAAATCCGCGAATTGTTGAGCAAAAACGATTTCGACGGCGATAATACCCCAATCATCCAAGGTTCCGCTTTGGCTGGTTTGAATGGCGAGCCTGCTGGTGTTAAAGCTATCGAAGATTTGATGGCTGCTGTAGATGAGTACATTCCCCTGCCTCCTCGTCCGGTTGATCAACCGTTCCTGATGTCTGTAGAAGACGTATTCACTATCACTGGTCGTGGTACTGTTGCTACAGGTCGTATCGAGCGTGGTGTGATCACTGTAGGTGATAACGTTGAAATCGTTGGTTTTAATGATTCTCCTCTGACTTCTACTTGTACTGGTGTGGAAATGTTTAAGAAATTGTTGGATCGTGGTGAAGCCGGTGACAACGCTGGTATCCTATTGCGTGGTATCGATAAGAAAGATATCCGTCGTGGTATGGTTATCTGCGCACCTAAGTCTATCACTCCGCATACAGAATTCAAAGGTGAAGTTTACGTTTTAGGTAAAGATGAAGGTGGTCGTCACACTCCATTCTTCAACAAATACCGTCCTCAGTTCTACTTCCGTACTACTGACGTTACTGGTGAGTGTATGTTACCTGAAGGTGTTGAGATGGTAATGCCTGGCGATAACGTAAGCCTGACTGTTAAACTGATCGCTCCAATAGCTATGGATAAGGGTCTGAAATTCGCTATCCGCGAAGGTGGCCGCACCGTAGGCGCTGGTCAGGTTACTGAAATCCTGAAATAATTTTAAGTTTATTTCGATAAAGAAGGCCCCGGTAATCCGGGGCTTTTTTATTACAAAAAAACGTTGGTATGGAACAAATGACTACACAACTTATTTCTGCCTTGTCGCTTACTGAAGATAAAGGACTACAAAAGAACAGGCAATATCTCTTCTCCCTACAAGCGTCGGCAGAAGGAATTATCCGGATTATAACAACAGATGATATAGAAGTGTACTACGGCAGTATTCACGATTTTCTGATATCATGGTCGGGAATAAGTAGTCTGGGTTGGGCAAATGATAAGGAAACTTTTCTTAAAATGCTGGAAGAGTTAAAGGGCTGATCTGGAACTGGCGATTTGTAATGTATTGCATTGCCTGGACGAAAAAAATAAGAAATTGCCGGCATCTTAAAGGTTATGTACCATTTGTAGCAATGTATATCAATTACATACGAAACGGAAATTGTTTCAGGCTTAAGTCCTGGTATACTTCATATGGCTTTCCTGTCAGCCTGTCTTTAGGGCAGTCCATAAAAAAGGCTCTCTTCCAGGCTAAGCAGAAGGGAGCCTTTTTATCGTATCCGGTTTGGTCAATTTCAGGCAAGAGATATTATCTGGAAATGACAATTTTTTCAGAATGGGAATAGTCGTTAGTTTTATACTCCAGGTAATAAATACCGTTTGCAAAGATTTGAAGCGGAATAGTTACTTCTGTCTTTTGGGAACGGGTATGCCATAGTTCCTGACCGATAACATTGAACAGTCTGATGTTGGCCTGTTCGGGCCGGTCGGTGGCTACAGACAAGTATAATTGGTCCTGAGCAGGATTGGGGTAGACAGCTACCTGCCTGGCACCCTTTTGGATCCCATTTATATCCAGAACTTCGGCATTTTGCACGGTAAAATACTGGATAAAGCCGTTGCCGAAGTTAGCTTCCAGGGACGAGGAACCCAGATCCGTTTTGGGAAGCGCTATTTTTTTCTGTGTTTTCCGGTCGGAAATGCGGAAATAGCCTTTGCCAAAAAAACCAAAGAAATTAAGCCCGCGCCCTATATTCGTAGCAACTTCCAGTTTGTAGCAACCATCTTCCAGATGGATTTCGTCCTGGTATAGCTTTGCTGATTCTGTTCCTTTTCTTTCAAAAAGAACACTATCTGCCATGTTTTTGATAGTCCAGTTGAGCTCGTTCACATTGCCTTCAATATTTCCTGACATTTTCAGATCAATTCTAAAATTGCCACCTTCCCATTTAGGAGCAGGAACAAAGCTGGCAGAGCGAAAATTGTTTAAACTATCCTCATCCTTATTATTATTTACACCTATGATCTTAACTTCATAGGTACTTAATTGGCCGGCTGTAAGATTATTCATAGTTGGAAGGGAGGGGAGAGTAACCATAGCTTCGTCGAGGGAGGCTATATGACCTGTCCATGTATAATTGCTCAATGTCTGGCCGGCAACACCATATTCCAACTGGAGATTATTGATAGCGGAGCTGCCGTAGTTTTTTACTTTAATAGTAGGTTGGCCGCATACGGGGTTGGAGCGATAATGGGTTTCATTATTGCTGGGACTGATGATGTCTTCTATGCCGGCATCGAGCGTATGTTTAATGGGGCCGTAAAAAAATAAGGCAGCTGCAATTTTGTAAAGAGCTGAATTGTCTCCGGAGGCATAAGGTTGAAAATCGAGGTCGGTTGTAAAAGTGCTTCCGGAAGTGATCGTTGAAGGTAGCTCAAAAATATGTTCGTGAACCAGGTCGCCCGGGCACCAGTTACCCCTGTCATAAACCCATGTGCCGGACTGTGGATAAAGGAAATTGGAACCGCAATCGTCACGCCAGATGTCTTGTTGTTTTACCATCGTGTTGTTTACTTTGAACTGGTACCATTTCTTGCAGAATTCAGCGCAATTTTCTGGTTTATCGCCTCCGTGGCCGGTTATTAGTACTTTCATAGCCGCTGTGCTTGCCGCTTCGGGCATAGTAAGTGTTTGAGGCGTTATTTTGGTATCGATGGAACCCGCAGAATTTCCATAAGGAAAGCTGCCCTGCCATAGATTGCGGATACCCACAACATCGCGTGCCCGGGTACCCTCTATCATATAGAAACGCAGACTACCGGTAAAGCCGCCGGAATAGCCGGCATACTGTATGCGGAGGGTTACGTTGCCCTTGAGCAAAGGATAGTAATCAGTTACATCAAATTGGTAAGCATGTTGCCAGCTTGCCGGGGTTCGGGGGAAATTGGAATTGGCATAAGGTGTAATCAAACGTCCTAACTCCAGGGTATCGCCGCCAGGTATGCATGCTATTAAGTGTATGTCATAATCCCAATCGGCACACCAACCCGTTTGCCCCTGACCCTCACCGGGGTTGTTGGGGTTGTAGCCGGGACAGGCATATTTACCCAGCGTGAACTCCATAATGATTTTCCGGTAGGAGAGCGAACCGTCAGGGAAGGTGACAGTTGTGTCGTAATTATTATACCAGGATAATTGGGTTCCTTTGTGGGCTTGTACGATAGTGGTATCTCCCGGGTTGGCCGATACACTTGCCAGGGTCAAACAAAATAAAGTAGCCAGGTAAAGTTTTTTCATTAAGTCTTTTGTTTAAACGAACAATACACGCCCTGCCCGACAATACTCCGGCAAGGTACCATTGCGAAATTCAGATAAAATAAAGTAATATTCTGCTACATGAGCATGTAGCCGGTTTTATACAGGTCTGCTGTTAAACGCAAGAGTATCCCAAAAATTAGGAGAAGCGGATAATCATCATAGTGACAAAAACTGGGTAAATTCGCCTGTAATCCATATTTGTTTAGACAGTAATTAGGGTCTGCTGTTAAACTCAATTGGATGCATTCCCTGGAGATGTGTAGGGCACTTGTAGGCGAATGGGTAGTGTTCCTATGTTTTGTGGATTCCGGTGTTTTCAAAGGAGATCGACGGTTTGATGGTCAATCTGGCGGTATCGGATGTGTTAATTTTGGCTTGGCCCAGTATTAGGATAGGCCTCTCCGCTTCGGTCGATATCAAGACAAAAAAGCTTCCACGCCGCAGAGGCTAAGCTAAGCCCGCTTTTTTGTCTGGCTATACTACAGCCGGCATAGCCGTATGAAGTTTAGACTTCAAGAGGGGGAAATTCATTTCCGTTTTAGGAAAAGCCTGGGCTTTAATATAGATAGCCGCAGGTGAAACCTGTGGCTATCTA
>JBEBWN010000331.1:0-4882 GCA_040392235.1 Taibaiella helva
AAACCATTTTACTGGCTTTGCGATGTTTTTGCCCTGCATTAAATTGGAGAATTTCCACAGTTACTATGCTGAAATTCAATTGGATGTCAGTTAATCAGCAAACCCTTATTATTTTAAAGCTGTGGCCATTTGATCAGCATTCCGCTTGTATTCATCCGCGTAAGGAGTAGGTGCAGCTAACTCGGCAGATTTACGGGCGGCCGCCAGAGCTTCGGTTTTCTTCCCCTGTTTTTGATAGATCCGGGCTTTCAGCCAATAGATCCAGAAAGCGCCTTTGTTTTCTTCGAGTGCTTTATCTGCATAGCTGATCGCTTTGTCTAATTCTTTTCCTGTTTCCAGGTAATAATTGGCAGCCTGAAGGTAAGGGCGTTCGGGTTGAGCAATAGAATGCTCCAGGTACTCGGTAATACGTTTGTCATTATCCACTTTAACCGGGATATTTACCTTGGTATTTTCCCAGGCCAGCGAAATGTCGCAACTGGCGTTGGTAATATTATCAACGGATATAGTAAAAGATTGAACAGTTTCAGCAGTTTTAGCTGCCGGAACGCTGAAGCGGGTTACATCGTCTTTGCTGTCGAAGCCGGAAACACCCCAATTGCCCGTTCCTTTATTAACAATAATAGTCCATTCCTTTTCTCCGGGTATGGTATACAAAGCATAAGTGCCGGCCTTAACAATTTGCCCGTTCAGTATCACATCTTCGCCGAAAGAAACTTTGGTCGCGCTGTTAGCCCCGGTACGCCAAACTTTGCCGAAGGGGATCAACTCGCCAAATGCTTTGCGGCCGCGCAGTGAGGGACGGCTATAAGTAATCTCAATCGAGGAAGTAGAGAATGATTGGTTTAATGTCGCTGCCGGACTAGGAGCAGGAAGTTTAAAGTCGTGCGCTTGTGCTGTCATAGCCAGGCAACCGCTCACTAAAAATGCGAGAAAATAACGTTTCATAAAAGGAAGATTTTAACCGGCAAATTTAAGCTAATAAGTGCATAAAACGGAAGGGGCAATAGTATAAGAAATCACCAGGATACTTTTTTACAGCAAGGGTAAAAGAATAACCAGGCCTCGCCGCCTGGCTATTTTATCTTGATTACCGGGTAGCACCAGGTCATTCTTCAATATCATACTCTTTAATTTTACGGTACAAGGTCCGCTCCGAAATGCCCAATTCCTGGGCCGCATCCTTTCGTTTTCCTTTATGTTTCTGCAGCGCTTTAATAATAAATTCTCGCTCCCGGTCTATCAATGACAAAGATTCTTCCACATCCTCATGCTGGTTCAACTCGTCGCCCGGATGATGAATGACGAAGGAAGGGTTACCTGGTTTTTCTGCATTGGCTCCGCTATAGTTAGTGATAGAGGGCGTATTAAAAGTGTTATCCGGTATGTTTTTATCGAATGCCGACAAGATATTATGTTCTGGCTGGGCCGCTGCGGGTGCAGCGGGACCATAACCCTGGTGATGCGCCAATTCAAACATCATTTTCTTCAAGTCATTCATATCCTTCTTCAGGTCGAAAAATAGCTTGTACAGGATCTCCCGCTCCGTAGTACTGGCGGTTCCCTGTTCGGCCGAGTTTTGTTGCGCTGTAAAGCTTGGAATAGGAGCGGCCGGGTGCTGTGCTATAGCAGGCATACGCGAGGCATGGGGCTGATTAGGCAGGAAGCGGGTCAGTTGATCAGCGGTAATCACTTTGTCCTTGGACAATACGGATATCTGTTCCGCTATGTTTTTCAATTCCCGCACGTTCCCGGGCCAGCCGTAACTCATTAGTAATTGTTTAGCCCCCTCATCCAATTGTATTGGCGGGCTTTTATAACGTTCTGCAAAATCGCCTGAAAATTTGCGGAACAGCATGGGAATATCTTCTTTGCGTTCGCGCAGGGCAGGCACCCTGATGGGCACCGTATTCAAACGGTAGTAAAGGTCCTCGCGGAAACGATTTTGTTGGGTCAGCGTCAGCAGATCCTTATTAGTTGCTGCAATAACCCGCACATTGGTCTTTAGCACCTTCGAAGAGCCTACCCGGATAAATTCCCCGGTTTCCAGCACGCGTAGCAGGCGGGCCTGTGTACCCAGTGGCATTTCCCCGATCTCATCTAAAAAAATGGTACCTCCGCTTACTGTTTCAAAATAACCCTTACGCTGATCGCTTGCACTGGTGAACGAGCCTTTTTCATGACCGAATAACTCAGAATCGATAGTACCTTCCGGTATCGCACCGCAGTTTACCGCAATAAATGGATTATGCCTCCTGGAAGACAAATTATGTATGATCTGTGAGAACACTTCTTTTCCAACCCCGCTTTCTCCAAATATTAAAACGCTCAGATCGGTGTT
Source organism: Taibaiella helva (assembly GCA_040392235.1). GTDB lineage: Bacteria > Bacteroidota > Bacteroidia > Chitinophagales > Chitinophagaceae > Taibaiella > Taibaiella helvus_A. Next base: position 2,342 of record JBEBWN010000331.1, read on the forward strand.
GGCTACCTGCTCTGCTACCTGTAGGGCATAGTTCAGTTGTGGATCGTTGCCAATAATGCCAAACCTGTTCTTTATACTTTGAAGTTCCACTTTGAATAATTATTAGTTAAGTAAAAATGTGGCCATAATGAAAATTTCCTGTTGCCGCAGGCAAGATTCCTGCCAAGGTTAAGTGCTATAGGATGGGGTAGTATGGCTACCGGTCGCCTATAAGACCCAAATGCGTAAATTTAAAACCTTTGTAATATTTTAAACCGTAACCCAACATGCGGTCTATGCTGATATGACCGAACAAAAGCGTACCGGCAAATTGCAAGGCGGTATTTTGCAGCAAAAAACCGGAAAGTAATAAAAGTACAGCCAGCCCCCTGTGGTGAAAAATATTATATACAATAGCCCCGGTTTTATTGCCCAGGGTATAAGCAATCATACTGATGTCAGGGCTAAGTAATAGCAGGGGATACCACCACCAGGCATAGGGCAAATCGCTAAATAGCCAGATGCTTAAACCCAATAGCGCCAATTCTTCAAGACGAATAGTATTTTTCATAAAACGGTCATTGCGGTTTTGCTATTGTTAAGGCAAAACTAGAAGGGTATTATGTATCAGGTACTATTGTTAAGTTAAAGGTTAAAAGGCAAAAACCAAAAAGTTACCATACAGCACAACATATAACTAACTAAGCGTTTTCCAGGCGACAAACTATGATTAACTTATCACTATATATTATAAACCGTATTGAGTAAAAGGCACCTTCCCTTAAAAAACGATCGACTTAATGCCTGATACCTGGTACTTAATATTGGGGCCGCCTACACCTAATCAACCATGTCGCCTAACAAGGTGGCCCCGGTTGTACCGGTTATATGTACCCGTACATAGTCGCCTTTATTCAATAAGTGGCTGTCCTTAGGAAAGACCACTACTTTATTCTGGCTATTTCTACCGCACCAATGTTCCTCACTGCGTTTACTAGGTCCTTCAATTAATACCTCAAAGGTCTTACCAATGTCCATCTGGTAATTGGTGCGGGTCATTTTGTTTTGTAAATCAATTACTTCTGTTAGCCTCCGCTTTTTCACTTCTTCGGGTATATCATCTGCATACCGGCGTTGTGCCAAGGTGCCGGGGCGTTCGCTATAGGCAAACATATACGACAGATCGTAATTGCTATATTCCATAACTGCCAGCGTATCCTGATGATCTTCTTCCGTTTCCGTGCAAAAGCCGGTAATCACATCACTGGACAGTGAGCAATCCGGTAATATTTCGCGAATGCGGTCCACTTTCTTAATATACCATTCCTTCGTGTAAGTGCGGTTCATTAACTGCAATACGCGTGTAGAACCGCTTTGTACCGGTAGGTGTATATATTTGCAGATATTGTTGTACCGGGCCATAGTGTGCAGCACTTCATCGGTAATATCTTTCGGGTGTGAAGTACTGAAACGCACGCGAAGCCTCGGATCTATATTAGCCACTTTCTCCAGTAGACCGGCAAAGTTGACCGCCTCTTCCTCAGCTCCACCTTTAGGCGTGTAATGATAGCTGTCTACATTCTGTCCCAGCAAAGTAACTTCACGGTATCCATTTTCGAATAAATCGCGGGCTTCCGCTACTATAGAAAAAGGATCGCGGCTACGTTCCCTGCCACGGGTAAAAGGTACGACACAAAAAGTACACATATTATTACAGCCGCGCATAATACTGATAAATGCGCTGATGCCATTACTGTCCAGGCGGACAGGAGAAATGTCAGAATAGGTTTCCTCGCGGCTCAGTAAGACGTTAACTGCTTTCTGCCCGCCTTCGGCTTCCGCCACCAGGCCCGGAAGGCTCCGGTAAGCATCGGGGCCAACCACAAGATCGACCAGTTTCTCTTCTTCAAGTAATTTAGATTTCAGGCGTTCTGCCATACAACCCAATACACCGATCAGCAATTCAGGGCGCTCTTTTTTAAACGAGCGGAATATATTTAATCTTTTGCGTACCGTTTGTTCGGCTTTTTCCCGGATAGAGCAGGTATTTAAAAGAATCAGGCTTGCCTCTTCCAAGTGTCGCGTTGCACCAAACCCTTCTTTATTCAAAATAGAAGCCACGATCTCGCTATCGTTGAAATTCATCGCACAACCGTAGCTTTCAATATAAAACTTCTTTTTATATAGATTAGGATCATTCTTGAACGGGAGGTAAGCTTCCCCCTGGCGCTCTTCCTGTATCACTTTTTCTTGCAAATCAAGCATAGATTCTTTTGTTAAAGAGGCAAAGTTAAGGTTTTGGTCTGTCAAAATTTCAGTGTTTTTGGGTGCTTTTATCAATTGTCAGTTAAATTGCCCACTGTGTTCCGGAATTTAACACAACCACCTATATTTGTTGGCTGCGTTATTTAAGCAGGCAAAAATGAAAGGGAAAAGAAAGAAGAAAGGCAGTAGAATGCGCTATCTGCTGGTTGTTATGATTGCGGGTATATTGCTGGGCGGTTTTTGGACCTGGCGGTATTATCAACGATGTTTTGCTCCAAATGTGATTAGGGCGGGAAA
>JBEBWN010000332.1:0-4862 GCA_040392235.1 Taibaiella helva
ATAGGGTCTGCTGTTAAACTCAATTGGATGCATCCCCCAATGTAGTTAAAGTATCTGCTACGCGAGGTTAGATGATCAGAAACGATCCAAATGCTCCTTTAAATAAGCCTGTATTACCTGTTCATAACCGCGGATGAAATCCGCGGCAAAGAGATCGCTGAACACAAGCTCTGCAGGCTTGAACAACTCACAGAAGGAAAAAGTGTACCATCCTTGTGGATGCATTCCCTGAAGATGTGTAGGGCGTTGTAGGGGAATGGGAAGTATTCCTATGTTTTTTGGATTCCGGTGTTTTCAAGGGAGATCGATGGTTTGATGATCAGTCTGGCGGTATCGGATGTGTTAATTTTGGCTTGGCCCAGTATTAGGCTAGATATCTCCGCTTCGGTCGATATCAAGACAAAAAAAGCTTCCGCGCTGCAGAGGCTAAGCTAAGCCCGCTTTTTTGTCTGGCTATGCTACAGCCGGCAAGCCGTATGAAGTATAGGCTTCAAGAGGGGGGAGGCTCATTTCAATTTAAGGAAGGGCCCTGAGGGCTTCGTGGAAGTGATATTCAAGAAATAGATATATTATTTTCTGCGACAATCAGGGATGCAGCCACTCCATATCCGAAAAAGTACTTTTCATCTAATGCATTTCACGAAAAATAACTTATTGAAAGCCTCATCCGGCATAAGTTACCAATAACTCGATGCGAGAGGGAAGCCCTGCTGCTCAAAGTCAGCAAATTCTATCTAATGTATTTTATACTGCTGCAAGCTTTAAAATCCATTTTGCCGGCTTTGCGATGTTCTCGCCCTGCATTAAATTGGAAAATTTATACAACTACTATTTTGAAATTCAATTGGGTGTCCGTTAATCAGCAAGTCCTATATAGATTAATTGAGGTTGCACAATTTTAGCGAAGGATAAGAGAGGCCCTAAGGCCGTACGTTCCTGTTTTGTGGAATAGTAATCGCTTTAGAATGATATTTTTTCCTCCATTGAAGCGCTATGCTGGCTGTAACTGCCCTGGAAGAGTACAATCAGCTCCGCTAGGTTCTGTACCTTAAGTTTTTCAAACAATCTTGCTTTATACGTGCTTACAGTCGACATGCTGATATCGAGTCGATTGGCGATCTCCAGGATACCCATTCCTCTAGTCAGTAAAATGCCTACCTGAATTTCCCTGTTCGATAAAAAATTCAGAAGAGAAGATGCGCCGGTATTCCGAGGCTCTACATTTTCCAGGAGCAGATGTGTTAAATGAGCACTTACATATCTGCCCTTGGTTAATACCAGCCGGATAGCGTTTTTTATTTCTTGTTCGTCATTATTCTTGCTTAGATAACCATTGGCACCTGCTTTTAAGTATTTCTGTGCGTATATGCTTTCACTACAGGAAGAGAATACCAATATTTTGGTTGCAGGCCGTACCCGGTTGATCTCCTCAATGCAACTGAATTCCTGCACTCCGGGCATATTTAAATCCAAAAGAACGAGGTCGGCGGGCTGCTCTGCTAATAATTTCAAAGTGCCGGCCAGGTCTTCAGATTCTTTTATTTCAGCATGTGGAAACACTTCCCGGATAAGTATGGCTGTTCCCAGTCGAACAACCTTATGATCATCCGCGATAATAAGTATTGGTTTATACATAGTTATGATAATTGAGCATCAATCCAGAGCTCAAATTTGATGCCAGGTTTATTGATATTTAAAAAATGGATACCCTGTACTTGAAAATTTGATGCCCTGTAGAGGAAAAATGACGCATTTGTAGTCGAAACACTACAAATGACGGCAACGAAAAAATAGAGCTTTGCGTCTGGAATTAAATCAAGTGCAGAGGCCAACACAGCAGGTAAGTTGAGCCCCGGTGAGAAGCATAGATACCGCGTAGCATAACTGATATTTTGTATCACCCTTGTCCATTAATAACCCAATAAGAATAAATCAAAAAATGAAACACACAAAACGTAGGGCATCCCGTTTATTGCTGGCAATGGCAATTGCCGGCTCGAATATGCTATTGCCCGGCCAGCTCTCTGCCCAGTATGCAGATGGCACGGGGACGGGCAGCCTTCAAAAAGAAATCTTCTGGTTGTCCTGGGGACAAAGCGTATCCCCCCAGATCACAAGTGCCGGAATCGTTAATGGTACTTATACCTGGACGATCGGCAACGATATTAAGGTTGAGGCTGTTATCACTAATCTCGATAACGATGGCGATAAGCTGGTGCCTTATCATTCGGGCGATTATAGTAAGGACGGTCTAGGAAAAGGTTCAGCTAATGGAGGCGCCGGCAATATTTTATACCCGGGAGCTAATCCTATAGGTATGTCTAACGACAATGACAGCAAGACCATTTCGATGGATATCGAGTTTAAACTATTCATTAAAAAAGGTAATGTCTGGCAATCCGCAGATTACCCAGGTATCGTTGTCGGCGATGCAGAATCACTTGCCACCGGCAGCAATGATGAGAGTGCGGCGTCAACAGAATTTATAGCGGCTGAGACGAATGGGTCTTTGCGTTGGCAATTACTGGATTTCAGAAGCAGCGGCAATGCAACGACCGACCTGGAGTATCTGTTGCAGATTACGGGCAACCGGTTTAAGTTCCGGATGTCTGATGCTAGTGCGGGCAACATCAGCGCACAATCGGTTTCTTATGCGCACGGCGCTACCAAATTAACGAATCTGACGCTGAAAGGGGGAGGGATTACCTCTATGGCGGTAGGCTTCGTGGTACCCTTCGATTTCGGAGACGCCCCGGCCAGTTATGGTAATGCCGGTAACTATATAAATGACTTCGCAGTGGCTGATTTTGCATCGGGCAATGGAAGCTATCAGGTAGCTACTGTTACGCCGGCTAAATTAATACCTATGGCGAAATTATGGATAGGTCCTGTTAATGACGTCGATGCTGACGGTAACCCGGCCAACAGTCTGGAAGCAGATGCTGACGGTGGGGATGAAAGCGGCGCCATATTTCCAACTACTATTAAAGTGAACCAGGATAACGATGTAGAGGTGAAATTTGTAGCCAGCAATACAGAGGTGCAACCAGCTACTGTATATTGCTGGGTGGATTTTGACGGCGACGGGCGGTTTTCGGCTGGCGAAGCACAGACAGTTGTGGTTCCGGCTGGCGCCAACCTCCAAAGTTTCACTATTACTTTTCCCCAAAGCCAATTTGGTCAAAGCGTAAAAGGGGGTAAAACTTATGTGCGTTTACGAATTACTACGGATAACCTCAGCGATGACGCTTTAACTACGGCAGTGGACGAACGCAGTATTCAAACGGCGGTAGATGGTGAAACGGAAGACTATGTATACGAAATAGAAGGTATTTCCATTAAAGGAAATGTTTATAACGATGTCAACGGCGTATCAGATAACCAGCTGAACGGAACGTTGATCCAATCCATTTCGGGCCAGCCTCTGTACGCCTACCTGGCAGATCCGCTGACCGGAAATATCGTTGATAAAGTCGCGGTTTCGGCTATGGGAACGTATGCATTTAATGTTAATAAAGGCGCTTATAAGATCGCGATTGCTTCAAAAAATGTAGCTGTGGGTACATTGCTCAGCGATGTACAAATTAATCAGTTTGAATCGGGTTGGGTCAGTGTGGGCGAACAATATGGTATTAATAATATTGCAGGAACGGGTTTGAAGAGTGGCGTTTTTAATAGTGTGATCGACGTGCAAACTCCGGAAGAAAGTAAGGATATTACCAATGTTAATTTTGCCATAGAGCAAAAGCCTTCTGCTTCGTCAGCGGCAGTACCCGTGCAGCCCAATCCGGGAGGCCAGGTATTAGTATCCGTTCCTCCGGCTACTTTTGTAATAACCGATCCGGCGCCGGGTAAGGTTACCTCAATTTTTATCGAACAGTTCCCCGCAAATGCAACGTCGATCAGGATAGGCGACTATGTATATAATGCAGGTAATTGGCCCGCTGGGGGAATGACTATTTTTACAGATGACGAGGGAAACCTATCTGACACTATCGCTGTAGACCCTGTAGACGGCATTACTACGGTGGCAATAAACTATATAGCCCTTGATTCTGCCGGGCAAAAAAGTAACCCGGCTACGGCTTCTCTTCCTTTTACGGCGCCGCTCGCAGATCTGCAATTATTTAAAACAGTTAATGAAAGCGGTCCTATGGTAGGCGATACGGTAACATTTACCTTATCTGTGCGGAATGCAGGGCCAAGCCTGGCTACTGGGGTTGCGGTAAAAGACTTATTGCCCACTGGTTATCAATTTATTGAGGCTATACCTTCCTCAGACTATAATGCGTTAACGGGACTATGGGAATTAGCTGATACCTTAGCTAAAGGCGATACTTTGTCGTTGCAGATGAAGGTCAAAGTAAATCCTTCAGGTATTTACCTGAACAAGGCGGAAGTGGCGGCTGCAAACGAGAACGATCCTAACAGTACACCCGATAACAATAATCCCGCTGAGAATGACCAGGATGAGGCCACAACCACACCCATACCTGTAGCCAATCTGGGCATAATAAAAGATGGTCCGGAAACCGTGGTGGAAGGCCAGCAGTTTAGCTATACACTTTCTGTATATAATGTCGGCCCTTCGGAAGCGGTTAATGCACTGGTAATGGATGCTGCTGTTGCCCAGTTTACTGCCGGAATAGTACAGTGCAGTGCAACTGGAAATTCCGTGTGTCCGCAAAGCAATACGGTAGCTGCACTGCAAAACGGATTACTGACTATCCCATCGTTGAAAGTGGGCGACACCGTGACGTTTACACTTACGGGTGTTGCCGGAGCGAGTGCCGAAATGATAGAAAATATTGCATCGATCTCGCCCGCTGCCGGGACGATAGATCCCAGCCCAGGGACTAATA
>JBEBWN010000333.1:0-4860 GCA_040392235.1 Taibaiella helva
GACGATTCCATACCGCTCAATATCAGGATATGCATTTCCGGATGCTGTTGCAGGATCAGCGGTACCAGCTCGCTTCCATTTTTATCGGGCAACTGCAGATCCAGCAGCAGGACGTCCGGAACTTGATTCTTTAACCCGTTGAATAATTCCATTCCACTCAGATAGGTTCCAATAATCTCTATATCAGGTTGTAGCTGTAATGCGGTGCGCAAACCGTCAATAACAAGTGGATGATCGTCTGTAATGGCTACTTTAATCATATTTATAGGTCTGTTCGTGTAAAATAATGTAAAAATTATAACAAGTGCTGAATGTCAAATTCCAGGTACACCGTTGTGCCTTTTCCCGGCGCACTCTGGAAGTCCATATGTCCACCCAGAGCCATCACCCTTTTTCGTATATGATAAAGTCCCATTCCCCGGTCTGTTTGTTCGGTAACGCAGCCGGAGCCGTTGTCCTCGACGGTAATATTCAAAAGGGTGTCTTTACAACTGAGCTGTACCAGCAATTGGCTGGCTTTGCCACCATGTTTCAACGTGTTCTGTATTAGTTCCTGTATCATCCGGTAGAGCGAAAGCTCTATATCTTTATCCATACGCGGGATAATACCATATTCCATAAAATCAACTTCAAGCGTGGTGTTCTTTCCTGTTTTAGCGCATAGTGAAGCCAGCGCTGTAGCTAATCCTTCTTCCAGTAGCAGGCCGGGCATCAGGTTATGCGCCGTTTTGCGCACATCAGTTGTGGTATCATCCAGCTGCTGGTATATGGTTTGCAGGCTTTTCTGTTGCGGACTGTGCTCGCTGGTTTGCTGTTGCAGGCTGTCTACATTCAGTTTAATGGCCCAGAGCTGGCTGGCTATACCATCGTGCAATTCCTGCGCAATGCGGTTCCGCTCCTGCTCTTCGCCCCTGACCTGGGCCTTAAGCTGGTTTATTTCCTGTTCCTGTTGCAGACGGAGAATAGTGGACTGTTGCAGTTTTTGTTTGTGGCGGTAGCTGCGTACCAGAGCTATCATGGCTAGCGCAAATAGTAAAATACCGATTACGGTACCTGCTATCAGTATGTTTTTATTCTGTAATTGGTTCTTTTGTGTGGCAATATGGAGTTGTTGCTCCACAAGGGCTTTGTCTTTCTCGCTAATGCGGGCTGCCGTCCAGATTTCAAGGGTTTTACCTTTCTCATACTCCAGCATAGTATCCTTATAAAGCGTATAATGCTGCATATGCTCATAGGCTTTTGCGTAATTACCTGTAGCAGCATATAGCCGTGCTACATCCGGTTCTATTTCTATAATTTTCTCCATCAGGTTCCCCTCCCGGGCTCTGTGCAATGCTCTTAATAGAATAGGGAAGGCTTGGGCATAGTCGCCGATATCGAGATAGAGGCTGCCCAGTGTGGCCTGCACATCCAGCCATATGTCCGAAGAGGCAGGGTAACGTTCCAGCAATTGCTGCGCCAGGGTAATATGGGTTAAGGCATTCTCATACATCTGCCATTTCCGGTATAAACGGGATAGCCAGGTATAGGCATAAATCTGGTAAGCCATCTCGCCATGCATCTGAGATTTGCTTAAGGCCTGTTTAAAGTAATACTCTGATTTGGTCCATTCTCTTTCATTGTAGAAAAGTATGCCCATATTGACATCGATAACGATGAGCCGGTCTGAATCATTCCGTTTTGACGCCAGCTGATAAGCTTTCAGGAAGCTGTTTAACGATTTTTCTTTTTCTTTCAACGCACCCCATATAATGCCTACATTGATATAAATAGCCGTAGAATCTGCAGGAGTAATGGCAGAGGGCTTTTTATCGGTATGTTCGAGTGCGCGATAAAAGCTTTCCAGCGCCCAGCCATATTTTCCGAGACTTGTGTACGTATTGCCAATATTATTGTAAAGAATGTAGGATTTACTTTCATTAGGCAGGGCATCGGCATAAGGAATGGCTTTCCGGAAGAGGTAGATGGCCGAATCATGCAAGCCACGGTCCCTATAGTACAATCCGAGTTTGTTCAGGGCATCATAAATGCCGGGCTTATATCCTGTCAGCTGACTGGATTGCAATACTACTTCTGCCAGCGACCGGAAGCTGTCCGGGGAGGAATAGCGCAGGTTGCCCAATTTTTGCATGATGAACCGGATGCTGTCCTGCGAGATGATCTTGTTGAAATAAGCCCCCTGTTCATATACTTTTTGCTCCTGCGCACCTCCTGTACGGGGTAGCACCCATAACAGGTACATCACTAAACAGAGGAGCCTTGTCTTATACCTCCGGCTTTCCATGATCACTTTTTATACAAAGCTATACAAAGGAAATAGAACCATTGTAGTCCAAAGAGGAACATACGTATTATTACGTAGAAAATTCAGCGTTTCACGTAACAATACATTTAAGAGATACTACTGATTAAGTGGATTATATCTTTCGGTAATTTTGAATATCAGCTACATTCTTTATGCAGGATTGTATCGCCTGGTAAACAAATCGGACTCTTAAACTGTTTTTTAAAAGTATACCTTTTTAAAATATAACGATTATGACACACATCTTACGACAGGTATTTTGTATCGCCTTTTTACTGCCGGCATTAGGAGGCACGCCGGTTTTTGCACAAAAAATATTGCTGGACTGGGCTAAGCGTGCCGGTGGAAAGCAAAGTGATAACGGCCTGGCTGTAACGGTCGATAATTGGGGCAATGTCTATACTTCCGGTACATTTAACGATACTATGGATTTTGGTTCCGGTATTAAGGTATCGACCGGCGATCAATGGACCGGCGATGCCTTCCTGGCCAAATATGATGCGGCCGGAAATATTAAGTGGGCTAAATCTTTTGGCAATTACCAGGAAGATAAGGCCTGGGATGTAAAGACCGACCATCAGGGCAATGTGTACGTAACGGGACAGTACGCAGTGAGCGCTAATTTCAATCCAGGAGGCTCAGGAGGTAATCTTACGGCATTAAGTGGCTTTTCGGATGTATTTGTTGTTAAATATGATTCCACAGGCAAATTCCTGTGGGCTAAAAGCATGGGCGGTAAATACGATGATATTCCTTATGCGCTTACGCTGGATAAAAGGGGTAATATTTACCTTATAGGACAATTTTCAGATACCGCCGATTTCGATCCGGGGCCGGCTAAGGCAAACCTTGTTGTTAAGGGCGCTGCCGTAGGCAATCCCTTTGATTCCGATATTTTTTTCTGTAAACTGGATTCGGCAGGTAATTATGTATGGGCTAAGGCACTTGGCAGTCGGGGACCCGATTATGGCTATTCTATAGCGGTTGACGATGAAGGCTATGTATACACTACCGGTATATTTTCGGATACGGCCGACTTCAACCCCGGAACCGCAGTAAACGAAATCCGGTCAAACGGCAGTTATGACCTGTTCCTGGCCAAGTATGACTCTACAGGTAATTATATGTGGGCGCATGGTTTCGGCGGAAGCGGATTCGATAAGGGCGCTGCACTGGCGCTGAACCAACAAGGAGATATTTATGTAACCGGTTATTTTGAGGGTAGCATTGATTTTGACCCTGGCGCTGGCTCAACCTGGTTGAACACCAACGGCAATGCAGATGTTTTTGCTAATAAATATAATAAGGAGGGCAATTTGCTTTGGGCTAAAAACATAGGAGGAGCTATGTGGGATTATGGCCAGGAGATTGCAGTAGACAGGGTAGGGAACGTTATCCTGACCGGGCATTTTACTTCCGGCGCCCAAATCGACCTGGATCCGGGCACTGGTAATGCCCTGTTTTCCAGCAATGGCGACGACGATATTTTCGTGGTTAAGCTATACGAAAATGGCGATTATTACTGGGGCTTTACCCAGGGAAGCCCGGGCTTCGACGTAGGCTTTAATATAGCTGTAGATGGCTCGGGAACAGTATACACAACCGGCTATTTCAACCAGACCGCTGATTTTGATCCGGGTAGTGCCACTCTTAATCTCAACTCTGCCGGTAACCTGGACTTCTATGTGCAAAAAATACTTTGCGTGGATACTTCCTCTTCGGCATTCTCTGTTGAACTCTGCGAAGATGAGTACACATTTGAAGGAATTACCTATACTGCTTCGGGCGACTATGAATATTTTTACCCCAATAGGGCCGGTTGCGACAGTATAGCTTTGCTGCAACTGAACCTGAAAGGAAAGGTGATAAAGCCGGTAATTAATGTTAACGGTTTTGTACTGGGTACGGCCGGAAATTATGACCGGTACCAATGGTATAAAAATGGTGCTGTTATACCGGGAGCCACCCAGTCTACCTTAACGGTGAACGAAAATGCAGACTACTCTGTCGTGGTTTTCAACGAAAATGGTTGTACCGATACTTCAGAGGTGTATAAAGTAACCAATACCGATATCATAGAGGGAGTGTATAGCAGTAATATCCGCGTTTATCCTAATCCTTCTTCTGGTTGGATATACGTAACGGCTTCCGCACCGGTGCAACTGATATTAAGCGGCGTGGACGGCCGGCAGTTAAAAGTGCTCCATAATGAACGGAAAATAAATATAGAAAACCTGACGCCCGGTATGTATATGCTACAGATCAGGGATAGTAAGGGTAATTTGCTGCGGACGGAAAAAATAGTCAGGAAGGCGAATTAGTAAAGGAAGTCCATTGGTACGGAAAAAGGGGAAAGGCCGAAACGATTCGACCTTTCCCCTTTTTATCTTTTATCCTTTTCCAATTGTCCCCGCCTTCCGCCACTAACCGGGTTCCCGTCCGAATCTTCCCCTGGCTCCCGGCATCGTGTAATTGCTCAATAACCTTTTGTCTGGCTATGCTACAGCCGGCATAGCCGTATGGTGTATCGTCTTCAAGAGGGCGGGTTTCTTTTT
>JBEBWN010000334.1:0-4814 GCA_040392235.1 Taibaiella helva
TAATTTTCCCGACGTCCCGCTGATTTTTTATGTACCGCATCGCTATCGCGAAGGCTACGGTGTTTCCCTGGCCGGTATAGATTTTGCGATACAAGAAGGAGTACGCTTATTGATTACCTTAGACTGTGGCATTAAATCGGTCGATAAGATCGCCTATGCCGCGGCACATGATATAGATGTTATTATTTGTGACCATCACGTACCCGGCGAAGATTTGCCGGCGGCCGTAGCGATATTGAACCCCAAACAGACTGATTGTACCTACCCGTATTCAGAACTAAGCGGCTGTGGGATTGGGTATAAACTGATCAGGGCATTGGCGTTGTCTTACAAACTGGACCTGAACACAGCCGACCGTTACCTCGACCTGGTCGCAACCAGTATAGCTGCAGACATTGTGCCTATGACCGGAGAAAACAGGGTGCTGGCCTACTACGGGTTAAAATGTGCTAATGAGCATCCCTGCCTGGCACTCAAGACCCTCAAGGAGATCGCGGGTATGAACAAGGCATTTACCATTGCTGACCTGGTGTTCATCGTAGCGCCCAGGATCAATGCTGCCGGAAGGATGGATGATGCACGTAAAGCAATTGAGTTTTTTATTGAGGATGATTCGGAAAAATCGATGGCGCTCGCTATGTTATTACATGCCGACAACTTTGACCGGCGGGAAGTGGATAAGAATATGACTGAAGAGGCCCTGGATATTCTATTGCAGGAAGACGTGCTCTTCCAAAATAAGTCGACTGTTTTGTTCCAACCGCATTGGCATAAAGGGGTGGTAGGTATTGTCGCTTCCCGCTTGATCGAACATTATTACCGGCCCACCATCGTCCTTACCGAGTCAAATGGTAAGATTACAGGATCTGCCCGGTCGGTACATGGTTTCAATATTTATGAAGCTATTCATCAATGCGGCGAATTATTGGAAAATTATGGGGGGCACTATTATGCTGCCGGAATGACTTTAAGCAAGGAAAACCTGGACTCTTTTAAACAGAAGTTTGAGCAGGTGGTCCGCGACTCTATTCCCCTAAGTTCCATACAGCCGGAAGTTGAAGTAGACGCAGAGATCGACCTGAAGGATATAACCCCCGGTTTTTTTAATATTGTAAAACAGTTCGAACCTTTTGGCCCATCTAATATGCGGCCTGTGTTTCTAACCCGGAACGTGTATAATTACAAAGGGTATAGCAGGGTGGTGAAAGATACTCATATCCGCTTTGTGGTATGCCAGGAAGATATCGCAGTCGCCGGCATTGGCTTCAATATGGCCGATAAAGCAGGATACATCATGTCAGAGCGGCCTTTTGATATGGTGTACACTATAGAAGAAAATGAGTGGAAGGGGAATACCAGTATACAGATAAAAGTTATAGATCTGAAACCCTCTTCCGGTTACGAACCATAATCTATACCCTTACGGTAAAAAAAATGCTATGAGTGTAAAAATCCACCCCGAATGGGCAGAGGTCTTATCCGGAGAATTCTCTAAAGACTATTTTAAGCATATAGTAGCCTTCTTAAAAGAAGAGAAAAAAATGGGGAAAGTAATATACCCCGACGGTCCCAATATATTCCAGGCATTCGACCTTACTCCCTTCAGCCAAGTTAAAGCTGTGGTGTTAGGGCAGGATCCTTATCACGGATATAAGCAGGCTCATGGATTATGTTTTTCCGTTCAGAGGGGTATAACCCCTCCTCCTTCGCTGGTCAACATTTATAAAGAGCTGAAGGACGATCTGGATATTGATCCTCCTCCACATGGATACCTGGCCTCCTGGGCAGAACAAGGATTGCTGATGCTGAATGCTTCATTAACAGTTGAAGCGGGTAAGCCGATGTCGCACAGTAAGATCGGTTGGGAGCAGTTTACGGATACCGTTATTAAAAAGATATCGGAACAAAAAGAAGGCATAGTATTTCTGCTATGGGGCAGGTTTGCACAACAAAAGGAAGCATTGATCGACAATAACAAGCACGTCGTGCTGAAAGCTGCTCATCCATCGCCCTTTTCCGCTTATGCGGGTTTTATGGGCTGCAAGCATTTTAGTAAGACGAATAAGCTTTTACGAGATCAGGGTAAAGAACCCATCAACTGGAAACTACCTGCCTAAGAAGATTATTAAAAACAAGATGGAAAAGCTAAGAATAGATAAATACCTCTGGTCTATCCGCATTTTTAAGACCCGTAGCCTTGCCGCAGATGCCTGCGACGGAGGCCGGGTGAAATGGAAGGGTAGCACAGTTAAGCCTTCCAGGCAAGTTTCGGTAGGCGAGCACTACGAAATTAAAACACCTGAACGGAATTGGCATATACAGGTTACTGGCTTATTGCATACGCGCAAAGCTTATGCGGAGGCGGTAAACTATTATACCGACCTTACACCCGAAGAGGAAAAAACAAAAGAAAAGCGGCAGACAACGAGCTTCTATACCGGAAAACGGCTCAGTAAGGTAGGCCGGCCTACGAAGTCGGACCGGCGCGACCTCGACGAATTCCTGGATAATGTGTAGTCACACCGGGCACTAATGACCTCAAAACAATAAGCGCCGTCTAAACAGGACGGCGCTTATTGTTTTGAGGTTCTCTTTTTTGTTAATACGCAGGATATTTTGGTTTTACCTTTTCTCCGGGCCGCCTACGAATGAGATGCGTTTTCCGTTAAGGTAGCCTCATTTCTTATCACGACAACGCCATCGAATACATCGACCAACACCGGCTTGGTTTTATCCAGTTCTCCGGATATGATCTTTTTACTCAAAAGATTAATAATATCCTTTTGTATAACCCTTTTTAAAGGCCTTGCGCCAAATTGAGGGTCAAACCCCTGCTCTGCGAAGTAGTCTAATGCATATTCAGAAAAAACGAGCTGTATGCCTTGTTGCGCCACCCTTTTTCGTAAGTCTTCCAGTTGTATACGGATAATACCTTTTATTTCTTTTCTCATAAGTGGATGGAACATGATTACTTCATCAACGCGATTCAAAAATTCCGGCCTCAATGTTTGCCGCAAAAGGCCCATTACAGCTTCTTTTGTTTTTTCAACCACAGCTTCTACGTCGTCGTTTTCTTTCAGGTCGTCAAAATTTTCCTGGATCAAATGACTGCCCAGGTTACTGGTCATTATTATGATCGTGTTTTTGAAGTTAACTACCCGTCCTTTGTTATCAGTGAGCCGCCCATCGTCCAATACCTGCAACATAATATTGAAAACGTCCGGATGTGCTTTTTCAATTTCATCCAGAAGAACTACTGAGTATGGCTTCCGGCGAACGGCCTCTGTTAGCTGTCCTCCTTCGTCGTAACCCACATAGCCGGGAGGAGCGCCCACGAGGCGGCTAACACTGTGTTTCTCCTGGTATTCACTCATGTCGATCCGTGTCATCATGGATTCATCGTCGAAAAGGTAATCTGCCAGGGCTTTAGCCAGCTCGGTCTTGCCCACACCGGTTGTGCCCAGAAAAATAAACGAACCTATGGGCCTTCTGGCATCCTGCAGGCCGGCCCGGCTTCTGCGAATGGCATCGGCAACTGCTTCAATGGCTTCGTCTTGTCCAACCACACGTTTGTGTAATTCATCTTCAAGATGCAATAATTTTTCCCGCTCGCTTGTCATCATACGTTGTATCGGGATACCTGTAGCACGGGCTACATTCTCGGCAATGTCTTCCGCATCTACCTCTTCTTTGAGCATCCGCTTTTCGGCGAAAGCATCCATTTCTTTACTGAGCGAAGCAATAACTTCTTCCTGCTCTTTAATTTTACCATAACGTATTTCTGCCACCTTACCATAATCGCCATCGCGTTCCGCTTTCTCCGCCTCCAGTTTGTAATCCTCAATCTTTACTTTGGCCGCCTGTATTTTTTCCGCCAGTTCTTTCTCCTCGCTCCATTTGGCTTTCAATGTATCCCGTTCTACGGAAAGATTCGCAATCTCGGTAGCCAGCTGTCTCAATTTTTCTTCATCATTCTCTCTCTTAATGGCCTCCCGCTCGATTTCAAGTTGACGTATGCGCCTGTCTAGTTCATCCAGTTCTTCCGGCATGGAGTTCATTTCCAGGTTCAACTTTGCGGCGCTTTCGTCAATCAGGTCAATAGCTTTATCGGGCAGGAACCTGTCGGTAATATAGCGGGTAGATAATTCAACAGCAGCTATAATAGCTTCGTCTTTTATGCGGACATGGTGGTGGGCTTCGTAGCGGTCCTTGAGTCCGCGTAAAATAGATATGGCATCTTCTTCACTGGGTTCGTCGACCATTACTTTCTGGAAGCGGCGTTCCAGTGCCTTATCTTTCTCAAAATATTTCTGGTATTCATTAAGTGTGGTGGCGCCAATGGCTCGCAATTCTCCGCGGGCCAGCGCCGGTTTTAAGATATTAGCAGCGTCCATGGCTCCTTCGCCGCCACCTCCTGCCCCGACCAGGGTATGGATCTCATCTATAAATAGGATAATAGCACCATTACTTTCTGCAACTTCTTTGATGACGGATTTTAAGCGTTCCTCGAATTCACCTTTGTACTTGGCGCCTGCGATGAGCAACCCCATATCAAGGGAAAAGATAGTTTTTGTTCGCAGGTTTTCGGGTACGTCGCCGCTGATTACCCGGTGGGCTAAACCTTCTATGATAGCGGTTTTACCAACCCCTGGTTCACCCACCAGTATAGGATTGTTTTTCGTTCTCCGCGAAAGTATGTGCAGCGTTCGCCGAATCTCGTCGTCTCTCCCGATAACGGGATCCAGCTTGCCATTCTGGGCCATTTCGTTCAGGTTTTTGGCATATCGCTGTAAGGCATTATAAGTGGTATCGGC
>JBEBWN010000335.1:0-4807 GCA_040392235.1 Taibaiella helva
ATATAGGGTAGGAACTGTTAATAAGCCCATTTAATATAAGTAGCCCCCCAGGTAAAGCCTCCGCCAAAAGCAGCGAGAATGAGATTGTCGCCTTTCTTCAGCTTGTTTTCCCATTCCCAAAGACAGAGGGGAATAGTGCCGCTGGTGGTATTGCCGTAGCGTTGTATGTTCAGCATGACTTTCTCTTCAGGAAGCGCCATCCGTTCGGCCGTAGCACTTATAATACGCAGATTGGCCTGGTGTGGTACCAGCCAATCCACATCATCGCCGCTAAGGCCGTTCCGCTCCATGATCTGAGCCGAAACATCTGCCATGTTCTTCACTGCAAACTTAAACACAGTTTGTCCCTCCTGGTAAATATAGTGTTCTTTGGCCATTACTGTTTCGATCGAAGCAGGTTTGACCGATCCTCCGGCTTTCTGGTGCAAATGCACCCAGCCCGAACCATCACTTTTCAACAGAGCATCCATAATGCCGTTACCTTCATCCGAAGGTTCGAGTAAAACAGCTCCCGCTCCGTCGCCGAATATGATACAGGTAGAACGGTCCTGGTAGTCCACAATCGAACTCATCTTATCGGCGCCTACCACAATTACCCTCTTATGCCGCCCACTTTCAATAAATTGAGCGCCGGTGTTTAACGCATACAGAAAGCCACTGCAAGCCGCACTGATATCGTAACTGAATGCATTGTTTATACCACAGGCAGCCGCAACCAGGTTGGCCGTTGCCGGAAACTGCATGTCCGGCGTAGTAGTCGCCACAATAACAAGTTCTATTGTAGAAGGATCTATATTTTTTTTCCGGAGCAATTCCTGTACCGCCTGGCTGGCCATATAAGATGTTCCCAAACCTTCACCTTTTAGTATACGGCGTTCTTTAATGCCTGTACGCGTGGTGATCCACTCATCGGTCGTATCAACTATCCCTTCCAGTTCCTTATTGGTTAAAATGTATTCCGGAACATATCCCCCCACAGCCGTTATTGCTGCACGAATTTTTCCCATTAATATTTTTTTTTGAGGCACACAAAGGTACCTTTTAATTGATTAAAAGCCGGTAGCCAATTTTTGTAACGCTACTTTTATATATTCATGCCTCCGCAAACGCTGATAGTTTGACCGGTAACATAGTTACTCAGGTCGGAAGCCAGGAAAAGGGCTACATCGGCTATTTCTTCCGGTTTGCCAAAGCGGCGGAGGGGAATTTTATCAAACCACTGCTCTGCTCCGCCATCCTTGAGATAATGAGTCATATCTGTTTCTACAAAACCGGGGGCAATAGCATTACAGCGAACGTTTCTGCTACCCAGTTCTTGCGCTACCGATTTTGTAAAGCCTATAATACCTGCTTTTGAGGCAGCGTAACTGCTTTGTCCGGCATTGCCTTTTACGCCCACTACCGAGCTCATATTAATAATGCTGCCACTTCTTGCCTTCATCATTATACGTACCATTTGTTTGGTCAGGTTAAAAACCGATTTCAGGTTGGCGTTCATAACCTCGTCCCATTGTTCGGGACTAACGCGCAGCAATAAATTATCCCGGGATATACCGGCGTTATTGACACAGATGTCAATTGTACCAAATGCTTTTTGCACTTCATTCGCAAGGGTTTCTGCTGCTGTAAAATCTGCAGCGTCGCTTTTGAATGCAAGAACTTTTACACCCAGGTTTTCTACCCTTTTTACCAATACTTGGGCCTTCTCGTCGGAAGACAAATAAGTAAAAGCAATATTTGCACCGTGTTCAGCGAATTTCAAAACGATCGCTTCACCAATTCCACGGCTACCGCCGGTAATCAGCGCTGTTTTGTTCTCGAGTAATTTCATTTGCCTGATTTTATGATTTGCAAAGTTATGTATGTTGTTTTTTAGATTTATGGAAATCTTGGTTTTCTTTGCGTCGCTAAAGTATAAAATATATGAACGAAAACAGGGTGGCCACCTTGGATTTCTTTCAAATACTACTCAGGACATCCGGTTGTGCTTCCCAGCTGAAGGTACGTAATAGCCATTCCGATTGCATTTGTATAGCCTGCGCGGCGCGATAATAAGCGGTATAGGAACAGCGTACCTGTTTATACTTTAATTTTGATGCTTCAGTCCCCTGCTGTAGCTTCTTTTTAAAGCTCCTGTTAAATATGGACTAATCATGCAAATATAATTAGCAACATATCAAAGATCTACGGCAAAAGCGGATTTGACTTCTTAACTTTCGACTATAAACACTATGCGGCTACTGTTTCTTTTTTGTTACGTTCTATCCGGTGGGGCGCTTTTTGCCCAGCAACAATATATCGTGACCAAACTTTTTGATATGGCGGCCACCGCAGATAAGATTGTTCATGGAACCATTGTGCGGGAAGAAGGTCCCTTTATATATATACATGCTTCGCCTGGGAAGGGAGCAACCGTTAAGGTCGAAAAATATATCTCCCGGCCAGGGGCCCAGCGTTGGGATATCTATCGGCCAGGACAGAAAGTCGTTCTATTCCTGCGTAAAAGCCAGCATGCCTATCGTATAATGAGTGAAGGAGGAGAAGGCGAGTTGCCCATAATAAACGATTCGGTGATACTGGACCTGAAATGCTTTACTCCCGCCACTAACCAACTTTTGGCCGGTCGTGGAGGGGTAACGGAAGCCTACCGTAACCAGCACAGCTTTCAGGTAGGTAATAAAAAGATATTTGCAGCGAAGTGCTCTCTACCCTATTTTCTCCGTTCGGTAATGGATTTTCGCGATTGCTACCAGATAATATTGAAAAAGGAGCATACCGAGGCCAGCAAAACCTGTTTCAACTTCTTCGACCGGTATCCACGCAGTAAATCAGACGCGATGAAAAGAAAATCGGCGCTGATGCGGCTGATGTATGCCGATATGGAGTCTGCCCAAATAATAAACTGTAAATGATTTAAGCCGGCAATTTATTTTCATCGCGATTCTTTTGCTGGCCTTAGAAAGCTTATGAGAGGCTTTTAACGCTTATATTTACGACACATCCTACATCTATTTGATTGATTATCATTATATGCCTTATAGGAAGCTGTGGGTTTTTACCGGAGATGGGATACGAAGCGCCTATATAATCAAAATCTGTAAGTACATTTGCCTTCCCGTTATCGGAAGTTATATTGTAATTTAAATACTACATCCTACGTAATGACCAAAAAAATAATTCCTTTTTTAGCACTGACCGTTTGCATGGCGCAAGATATGACAGCTCAGACCATCCAGTACCCTACAACCAAAAAGGTGGATCAAACTGATACCTACTTCGATCATACGATCAGCGATCCTTATCGCTGGCTCGAAAATGATACCGCCGCGGATACGGAAGCCTGGGTAAAAGAACAAAATGCGCTTACCGAGTCTTATTTATCCAAAATACCCTTCCGTAATAAAATACATAGCCGCTTGACAGAACTGTGGAACTACCCGCGATACGGCGCACCTCAGAAAGAAGGGCAATGGTATGTTTTTGCTAAGAACGATGGCTTGCAGAACCAGGCTGTTCTGTACATCCAAAAAGGATTGACTGGTAACCCCGAAGTATTGTTGGACCCCAATAAGTTATCTAAAGACGGAACCATTGCTTTGCAGGCGACGGCCTTCTCTAAAAAGCAAAAATATTTTGCCTACGCGGTTTCTGCTTCCGGTAGCGACTGGCAGGAAATATTTGTTATGGATGTAAAGGGCAAGAAATTGCTTTCTGATAAGATAGAGTTTGTGAAGTTCACCGGCATCAGTTGGGCTGGAGAAGATGGATTTTATTATAGCGGGTACGAACGTCCCAAAGATGAAAAAACCAAATACAGTGCAAAAACAGAATATCAGAAGATATACTATCATAAAGTAGGCACGCCACAAAGCGCGGATAAACTGATATATGAAGATAAGGAACATCCATTGCGTTATGTGAGCGCCGGCCTGACAGAGGATGAACGCTTCCTTGTACTCAGTATTTCCCAGGGAACCGATGGCAGCGAGATTAAGGTGCGGGACCTGAAAAATGCCCAGGCAAAAGGATTTACAACAATTGTTAAAGGATTTAATACCAATGCATCTGTTGTAGATAACATCGGCGATAAATTGCTGGTGCTGACCAACAACCAGGCGCCCAATTACAAGGCGGTGCTCCTGGATCCTAAAAATCCGGCAGAAGCGAACTGGCAGGTTGTTATACCTGAAAAGAAAGAACTGCTGGAAGCGGTACAGACCGGTGGTGGCAAGCTCTTTGCCAGCTACCTTAAAGATGTTACGACCGAGGTAGATCAGTATAGTGTATCCGGACAGCTGGAACGGAAGATTGAACTGCCGGGACTGGGAACGGCCTCTGGTTTCGGTTGCCGCAAAGATGAGGGTACTTTCTACTACACATTTACCTCTTTTACATACCCACCCACGATATACAGCTTCGATATTGCAACAGGTAAAAGTGAGCTTTACCGGAAATCAGAAGTCAAATTTGACCCCGAAGCATTCGAAACCAAGCAGGTATTCTATACCAGTAAGGACGGAACCAAAGTGCCTATGTTCATTACTTACAAAAAGGGTATTGAACTGAATGGAGATAACCCCACCTTATTATATGCGTATGGCGGTTTCAACATTAACCTTACTCCTTCTTTTTCGGTAGCTAATATGGTATTTATTGAAAATGGCGGTGTTTATTGTGTTGCTAACTTAAGAGGCGGTGGCGAGTATGGTGAGGACTGGCATAAGGGGGGCATGCTCGACAAAAAGCAAAATGTATTTGACGACTTTATTGCCGGAGCGGAATATCTGATCAATGAGGGATACACCAA
>JBEBWN010000336.1:0-4783 GCA_040392235.1 Taibaiella helva
TTGGGTATTGCCCTGGCCAGCCTGGTATTTACCGTAATCTATCTGAATACCAGCAAATTTTTCGATGGTTATGGCGGCGCTACAGGCACATCCGCTTGTATAGCCCTGTTAGTAGTACTGAGCATGCCTTATCTGAAAAGCCGCAAAAAGCTTACAGTAGGCTTTCTGCAACTACGGAAGGTTGTGCTTAAGAAGGATAAAAAGAGCGGAATACGCAGGCCGGACCGTCCATCGCGGCCGGATAAATAGTCTTGTGCGCTTTTCAGCGCTCGAAAAGAGCCATTGGCCGCGGCGCAAATAAATGATTAAGCGGCCCGTGGCCCTTACCGGTTTGCACATCAAGGGCATTTTTTATAGCCTCTTGCACATATTGCTGTGCCTGCTCCAGGGCGGGTAACAAGTCCATACCCAAAGCCCTGAAACTCGCAATGGCAGACGACAATGTGCATCCCGAACCATGAGTATTGGGTGTGTCGAAACGCGGAGAACGGAATGTATGTATTTCCCCTTTCCGGTCGATGAATAAAGAGGTAAGTATGTCGCTTTTGAGATGCCCTCCTTTTAATAATACCGTGGCGGCGCCCAGTTCAGCCAGGGCTGGCATGGCCCCGTACATATCTTCCGTAGTGTGTATGCTCCTGCCCGTCAGCGCCATAGCTTCATCCATATTGGGGGTAATAACCTCTGACATTGGAAAGAGCTGCTCTTTGATCGTTTCTATGGTTTCCCGGGTAATCAGCGCATCGCCGCTCGAAGCAATCATCACCGGGTCGAATATAATAGGTATCCCCGGGTATTGTTTCAGTACGCCGCTAAGGGTATAAACGAGGGTGGGCGTATGTACCATGCCTATTTTGATAGCATCAGGCGGAATATCGTCCAAGATGGCATACAGCTGTTCTTCCACAATCTGTTCGGGAATAGGCAATATATTGCGTACACCTTGGGTATTTTGTACGGGCAAGGCCGTTAGCACCGTGGTAGCATAGCATCCCAGCGCCGATATGGTTTTGATGTCTGCCTGGATGCCGGCGCCGCCGCTACCGTCAAATCCGGCTATACTGAGCACGGAGGGGTATCGATACAACTTTGTCATGATAGTAATATGCTTTTTAGTTCCGCGGCACTCTTACCCGGTGCGGCAGAGGCGCATATAGCAGAAACAACCGCTACTGAATGTGCCCCGGCCTGCACTATGCCGGCAATATTGTGCCGGTTAATGCCGCCTATGGCAACCAGCGCCTTGCTGGTAGCGGAACGGATATTCTTTATTCCCTGCAGGCCCCATTCGGTTACGGTGTCGGTTTTGGTTGCCGTACGGAATATGGGGCTAAGCGCTATATAATTTGCCAGGGGCAATTCGTTGCCCCCTAATTGGTCAAGGTATTCGATGGAATAGCCAATGTGCAATTCCGGGTAAGATTTCCTGATATAAGCGGGAGGCATATCGTTGTTGCCTACATGAACGCCATGAGCACAGATAGCTGCGGCTATATCCGGTCTGTCGTTGATGATCAACGGGATGCCGTGTCGGTCGGTTATGGATTTGACTTTTATGGCCTTATGCAGGAATACTTCGTTGCTATCTTCTTTTTCCCGGAGTTGAACAATATCCACACCACCGGCAATAGCCTCTTCCAGAACTTTTAAATAGTGATGTTGTTTGCAGTCCTTCTCGGAAAGTACAAGATAAAGCGGGTAGGGGAAGTCGGGGTGCCGTTCCATTTAGACCGTGATTTTCAGTGAACGGTTAAAGTCATCCTGGGATAACTGGTATAGGGTGTCTAGTAGCTGTACCTGGAGGCTACCGGGGCCCGCCGCTCGTTCTGCAGCAATTTCGCCGCAAATGCCCAATAAGGCTACTGTAGCCACTGTCGCTTCCAGGAAATTGGCGGATACCGCTATGCCGGCAGCAATAAGCGCCGACGCGGTACAACCCAGGCCGGTTACCTTTGTCATCATGGGATGCCCATTCTGAATTTGTACTATCTGCCCGTCTTGTACAATATAATCGGTGGCCCCGGATATGCATACGGTACAACGGTACTGCCGACTCAATAGTTGTGCTGCATCGAGGGCCTGGTAGCTGCTCTCGGTACTATCCACTCCTTTTGAAGTCCCTTTTATGGTGCCCGCCAATGCCATAATCTCGGAAGCATTACCGCGAATAACGGCGGGCAAGTTTTGCAAAAGAGCTTCCAGTGTCCTGTTCCGGAAACCGGATGCGCCGGCGCCCACGGGATCCAATACCCAGGGCTTACCCTGTTTCCGGAATGCAGCGGAGGCCATTAACATGCTCTCCTTCCAGTATTCATCCAGAGTGCCGATATTAACAACCAATGCCTGGCTGATGCCGGCTATATCTTCGATTTCCTGCTGCGCATGCGACATCAGGGGGGAAGCGCCTGCCGCGAGCAAGGCATTGGCGGTATTGTTCATGACCACGTAGTTGGTGATATTATACACCAGTGGAGATTGCAGGCGTATAGCCCGGATATACGACCAGAGTCTTTCTTTCATATTGTTTTGTTTCAGCGCTCCAGGAGGAAATAGTGCGGGAATGAGAGACGGTGTAGAAGCAAACCAGGCTGCTTGGTTATGCAGGTAGCCAATAACATGTTCTTGGTTCATGTATCGAAGAGGTTCATTTTACCTTACTGCTCTTGATATAATAAGTACGTTATTGGCGCTATTTGCCGTATCTGCTTTTTCCTACGCCGGTATCAACCGTATCAGGTTCCGAGGGACTATCTCAATTCTTTGCAGAATACCCCTAAAGCCGGAGCAAAACTACGAAATATGCCGTAGTATTCCGTGAAAAGTAAACGGCAAACAACAGGCTACAATAGCCAATGCATTAAGTAACAGAACGTTGCAGAGGCGACAAATTACGCTTAACGTGACGCCAGAAGGGCAGCCAAAACCATTTTTCAGGATCTTTTCTGAAAAAAAACAGCACACCATGCTTACTCCAGGCCGTGGTTTGCCTTGCAGGATGTGCTGTTTAGATTATTATTGTTCTGAAAGTTGCTTCAAGTTGGCCAGGGCTTCGGGCCAGGTTTTGTTAAAGTAGTCGATATGGTCTTCGTTCGTGTCAACATCAATGGACAGTTTAGTAACGCCATCCTGCTCTTCGAAGGTATAGTCTTCCAAACCGCCGGCCCAGGCTTCTACCTGTGGCCCTTCGGTAATTTCTTTGTCCCCATCAAGTACACCGTAGTGCCTGATTGAGAGAAACTTGTTCGGAATATGTTCTGCAATCTCAGAAACCATTCCTTCCCGCTTGCCTTCATTGTTTACACCCACAAAGTATATTTTGCTTCCCTTATCCCAACTACCTTCGTAAGAGGATGTGGGGTTGAAGGCCTTTGTCCATTGGTTATAGGTTTCCTGGCCCAGCATCGTGTTGGCAACCCTTTCGGCCGGCGCCGCAATGGTTGTTTCGTAATGTAGTTTTTTCATAATCGTTTTTTTTATTTTTTTAAGATTAGCATTTTACCAGCTTCTTACCTGTTGCCGGTTAGTTCTAAGATATGTTTCCCATGCAGTTTTAGGATTGCGACTGTTTTTCGACAAATTGTTTGAAGTTGTTGAGTATCGCCTGCCAACCGGCCTCCTGCATTTCAACAGCGTTTTGGTCTTCCGGGTCGAAAGTTTGCTCCAGGTAAGTGCCATTATCAGTGGATTGGAACCGGACTTTAACTTTACGGCCGTCGCCCAGCGTATATTCCACCAGGTCATTGAGTTGCACGTTCGAATACACACCGGCGAAATCGAAAGACATACTCCCGTCTTTGGCGGCCATGGTATGGCTGAAAGCGCCACCGGGACGCAAATCATTAACCGAGGCCGGGCAATGCCATTCATCTGAAGCATAGTTCCATTGACGGATCGCTTCGGGGCTGTTAAATGCATTCCATACCTTGTCGAGCGGGGCATTGATGTCGGCTTTGATGGTTATTGGTGTTTGACTCATGATTATTTGTTTTTAGTTTTTAGAGAACAAAATGATTTATGTAAGGTTGTTGTTATTTTGAAAAATAATATTGTCTTCATATTGCCGAAGCACATCGGGTTAGTTGCCAGGCCTTAGCGCTGTTACAAACCATTCAACCCGCCATTCGCGTCCTTTAACGATAATTAACTAAGGTCCTCCGTCTATTTAGAAATATGGTGTATTGATTGATGTAAAAGTACTGCTCAATGCGGGCTTTTATGTGGGGTAAAAAAGACTTTCTACCGGGGGAATTATGACAAAACTGCGGAGTAATTCCGGAAAAGCCCGGTAGAGGGCAGATATTCAGGTTTATACAAGCAAAAAAATAATAACTTTTTTTTGGCTTTTTACAAGAAATGAGTAGTTTGCAATTACAAACACTCCATCATGAAATTTCTAACTACGCTTTCGGCAGTTCATGCCCGTCCTGTAATAGCCATTAACTACCCCTGTTTATTAAGTTCCTGTATTGACCGCATCTTGCCCAAAGGTGACGAACAATATGCCGGTTTTTTGCATGAACGGGGCTATAGTAAGGTATTCAAGTTATTTGGTTTTTCGCAGTTGCAGGTTCCTTTCCGGGTTGAGGGAGACAGGATGGTATTGTTACGCGATGAATTGAATATCCTGGTTGCATTTCATTTACCCGGGATAATGGAAAGCTTTATAATCGCCCGGTAACCACAGAAACAAGAAACAATGCTATGTCCCTATATCGGAATAAATACAGAATAGAGTCTGCCCGAAAGAAAGATTGGAATTATCGAAACCCTGGGGCGTATTTTA
>JBEBWN010000337.1:0-4777 GCA_040392235.1 Taibaiella helva
GAAAGATGCCATCGTTATCAGTCATGCAAGTATTATTTTTCCCTTTTTTCTGGGTATATGTTTAGCGCTGTACTTGTATAATGAATTTGCTCCTGGAGGCGTCAATTTTATTTCTTACTCATTATTTATCGGTATAGCGGTCAGTGTCACGGCCTTTCCTGTTTTGGCCAGGATAGTACAGGAAAGAGGATTGTCTAAAAGCAAGTTGGGCGCCATAGCCATTACCTGTGCTGCCGCAGATGATATTACAGCCTGGTGTATACTGGCGGCGGTAATTGCTATTGTAAAAGCGGGTTCGGCCAGTAGCGCAGTGGTGACGCTGGTGCTGGCTGTGGCTTATGTACTGGCCATGCTGAAGATTGTTCAGCCCTTTTTGAAACGGTTGGGAGAAAAGTACGCAAATAAGGAAGCATTGAGCAGACCGGTAGTGGCTATTTTCTTTATTACGCTGCTTATATCTTCTTATATTACCGAGATTATTGGCATTCATGCACTTTTTGGCGCCTTTATGGCCGGTGTTATTATGCCGGCCAATATCAGCTTTCGTAATATACTGATTGAAAAAGTGGAGGATGTGGCGTTGGTATTGCTGTTACCACTATTCTTCGTATTTACCGGTTTGCGTACCGAAATCGGCCTGCTGGATAATGCACATTTATGGCAGGTATGTACGCTGGTAATCCTGGTGGCTGTAGTGGGCAAATTTGCGGCAAGTGCCCTTGCTGCAAAATTCGTAGGGCAAAACTGGAGGGACTCGCTGGCTATTGGCGCGCTGATGAATACCAGGGGGCTTATGGAGCTGATTGTATTAAATATCGGTTACGACCTCGGCGTACTTTCGCCAGAGGTTTTCGCCATGATGGTCATTATGGCTCTGGTAACTACTTTTATGACGGGACCAGCACTGGATATGATCAACCGGTTTACAAAGTCAGGCAATCAGAAAAAAGGTACTGCCGGTACTATAGCTGCCGGACGTTACAAGGTGTTGGTATCTTTTAACTATCCGGAAACAGGTATTAAACTCATGAAGGTTGCCCATGCGCTTACAAGGAAAAATAAGGAACATCACGTTGTTACCTGTATGCACCTTTCGCCCAGTAATGATCTGAATGCTTTTAACCGTTTCGAATACGAGAACGAAGCATTTATGCCAATTAATGCGGCAGCCGGCAAAATGGGTTTATCTGTTCAAACGCTGTTCAAGCCGGTCCAACATATAGATAATGAAATTGTAGACGCTGCCAATCTGGGGCAATATGACCTGTTGCTGGTTGGTGCAGGCACCTCCATTTTCGAAGGAACTTTCCTGGGCCGTGTCCTGGGATTTACCTCCAAAATAATAAGTCCCGAGCATATCATCAATACAATTGCGGGCAAAGAACGCCTTTTTGATCAACCGACACTGGGAGAACGCATTAAGTATATTGCCCGGAACGTAGAGTGTCCGGTTGGTATATTGATCGATAAAGATACGAATGTGAACATGGAGCGTGTTTATATACCTTTTTTTTCGCTCCGGGATAGTTTTCTGCTGGTGTATGCACAGAAACTTATTCATCATAACCATTCAACTATCATCGTTTTGGATGTAATGGGAGTTATACGGCAGAACCCCGAGTTGAAAGAAGCTGTCCGTATGATAGAACAGGTGGCTCCCAATCATATAGCCTTATATACGCAACAATCCATTGACCAGGATGCCATCGGAGAAAGCGGAATAACCATTCTATCTTTAGATAGCTGGAAAGTGGCACTACAGGATCAGAGTGACTGGTTATCCTATGCCCCGGCATTGCTGATTGTAAAACCCTGAGTCCAATACCAACGGGAATTATAAGGCCTGCAATGGGTTGGCGGCAGCTTCCTGCCCGGGCACATTGTCCTCTTGCAAGCCCCCAAAGTTCTCGGGTTCTTCCAGTGCCTGCCGGCAATGCCTGGTTATGTTACTTTATAGCCGGTTGATAATACTTCTGTTGTTTGCAAAGTAAAAAAGATAATAATGCTGGTAAAATTATAAGTTTTGCAGTACAGATTCGGGGCTCTTTAATGCGCGGGTTGAAAAAAAGCTGCCCCGGAAATAAGGGCAGCTTTTTTATGTTAATGTCAGGTCTAGCGTATTTTTCAATTTATTATTCCATCGTTAATTGGCTCATCAACCTGCTGCCCTCTTTTGGCTCTGTCTTTACTTCTGACTTAAATGCAAGAGATGAATGCGGCGAGATCGTTATTGTTTTACAATCATTTTGCTTGCTGATTGTTGATTATGTTTATCACGCACTGTTATATAATAAATACCGCTATGAAGACCGGAAACATCTATCCGGTTTCGGGCACCTGCTATGTTGATGTGTTTTACCGTTCTGCCGGCAACGTCAATAATGTTTACTGAGGCGGGAGCGAAAGCTCTACTGCCTTCAATGTGGAGGTTTAAGGCGCTTTCTACCGGGTTAGGGTAGCAGTTGATCTGCACATTTACTTTAGTTGCTCCAGCTACGCTACTGCCTTTGTCGTCATACTCTTCATAGTAATAGCGTTCTTCCATTTCTATCATATTCCCATCATCTCCTTCCATTTGGTACGCTTTCTTCACCGGGTTATTCTTGTCATTGTATGTGAAATAGGTAGTAAATGTGCGCTCGGTTCCTTCTTCTTCAGCAGAGAGATAAAGGGTGGTAGAATCCGGCAGACCGCTAGCGCCGAAGTGCCGGGTGTTTTTCCAGTTCAGTATGTCGAGGTCCCAGGAATATTCGCTGATGCTGGCGGGAACCGTATTGTTTTCTTCATAGGTAAAGGTTATAACTATACTGTCTCCATACGAGGCTACGCGGAATGTATCCATCAAACCGTTGCGGCTATTGTAACTTAGCCTGTAAGTTTCGCTGAGTGTCCAGTTATTACCGCCATTTTTTTCGTACATTTCTGCGTGAACGGGGCGGTAGTTGTCATCTAATGTATATACTCCCTTGCTGTTGTTGCTGCTGTCACGTGATGGCATGGTTTGTTGATCGTTGTCGTAAAAATACCAAATGCTTTCTCCTTCGTCTACATCGTTGGTTATGGATGTCAGCCTGCCGAAACCATCGTACGTATATGTTTCTGCGTATTCATCATCATCTTCCTTCCATACAAAAGAGGCTATTTTATTAATATTATTGAACGTTTGCGCAGCTGTTGCGCTAAGTTCCGGTGGTGTGCTATAGGGGTTGTAGTAAAATGCAGAGTCGTAATGTACATAACCGGCTCCTGCAAACGGTTCCATAGCCTCGAATTCCAGATTACGGCGTAACTCGAAACTACTGCCGGGATAATGCCCTGATTCGAAATCGAAACCATAAGCAGAGCCCCGCCCTTGGCTGTATTGATATTTTATGCTGTCGGTAAGGGATAAAAGTCCCTCGGTGCCCATATAATTGGCAATAGCGATTACCCGTTCACGGATGGCTGTTGGTTTAGCAGCAGAAGAAGTTGGTAATGCTGATTGCTGCCAGGCTAGCAGCTGGTTTAATTTTTGTTGTTGCTTTTTGTGAAGCAATGTTTTGGGTGATTGAGCAAATGACGTGGCCACACATAGGGGCAGGATGCCAAGGGCAAATAAGTGTTTTTTCATACCTAGCTTTAAAAGGTTAAAAATAAAAGGGTTACAAATACGGAAGTTACAAAGAAACAACTTTTTCAGAAATGAGAGGTCGTATGTCATTCTTTTTTTTATGTGTCCATGCCCGGTGGGAACTATGTACAGCTATTTCCATTGTGTCGTATGGGGGATTCGAAGCACTTCTCACTTCTGGTGATGCAAGGCTAAATTGGCATTAACTCAAAAGTAAAAAAAGGCAAAACAAAAAAACGACTGTCAACTGTAAGATATCAAATCGATAAAGTCGATTGACCCGAGGCTAAATAAAAAAGCTGCCCTTATTTTTGGACAGCTT
The DNA here is from genome assembly GCA_040392235.1 of Taibaiella helva. Taxonomy (GTDB): domain Bacteria; phylum Bacteroidota; class Bacteroidia; order Chitinophagales; family Chitinophagaceae; genus Taibaiella; species Taibaiella helvus_A. Next base: position 3,933 of record JBEBWN010000337.1, read on the forward strand.
TTTCAGATGCTAAAATGAGCACCAGATCACTATTGTTTCACGATCATTTTGCTTGTTGATTGTTGGTTTTGTTTATCGCTCACTGTTATATAATAAATACCGCTATGGAGAGCGGAGAGGTCTATTTGATTTTTGCTGTTTGTTATGTTAACCTGTTTTACCGTCCTGCCTACCATATCGACAACGTTTACTGATGCGGGAACGAAGGCGCTATGGCTCTCAATGTGGAGGTATAAGGTATTTTCTACCGGGTTTGGATAGCAGTTAATCTGTAGCTTTGCTTTATTCACTCCGGTCACACTACTGCCTTCATCGTACTCTTCGTAGTAGTAGCGTTCTTCGTGTTCGGAGATGTTAGATTCTGAATCAGATATCTGCATTTTTTTCCTCACCGGGTTATTCTTGTCGTTGTAAACAAAATACAGAGCCAAATTGAGCGATACGTCTTCGCCGGCTTCCGGAATATAATAGGTAATAGAATCAGGTTGGTTACCGGAGTTGAAATAGCGTACTTCTTTACTGTACAGGGTGTTGAGATCCCAGGAGTAATCCGTTATTTCGGCAGGTAATGTATTGCCGTCTTTGTAGGTAAATACAAAGACGGTACTGTCTTCGTTATCAATACTACGTACTGTATCTAATAGTCCATTGCTGCTGTTATAACTCATCCAAAGGGCACCATCCTTTTCCCATGTGCTTCCTTGGAGGGTAAACCATTCACTGTACACGGGTCTACTATTGTCATCGAGCGTGTGCTTCCCTTTGTTCGTAGCGCTACTGTCTCGTGATGGAAAAGTTTGTTGATCATTGTCGTAGAAGAACCAGTGCTCATCATCAGAATCTGC
>JBEBWN010000338.1:0-4746 GCA_040392235.1 Taibaiella helva
CGCCCGGGAGGCCGGTTAGTTGGTGTTTTGTTCCGGGTGTTTTTTGAAAAAGAAGGGCCACCTTTTGGCGGCAGCTCAGAGGAATACCGGTCTTTATTCAGCCCTTTTTTTGAAGAAAAAGTATTAGCTGAATGCTATAACAGTATAGGCCCCAGGCGCGGTTCGGAATTGTTCGTGCATTGGGTAAAGAAACCAATAGCTATTACTAAAATGATCGAAGAATGATGGCGTTATTAAAACAACCCTGGCCCTGGTATATAGCCGGGCCGCTTATCGGGTTAACTGTGCCGGTACTATTGCTTATCGGTAATAAATCATTTGGCATTAGTTCTGCTCTGCGGCATATTTGCGCCGCTTGTTTGCCTGCGCGTATTCCTTTCTTTCAGTATGACTGGAAGAAAGAGATATGGAATCTGTTTTTTGTTGCCGGAATATTTTTGGGTGGTCTTGTTGCGATGCAATGGTTCAATAATGGGGAGCCTATTGCGGTTGCCGAGCCTTTAGCGATTGAGTTGAGGCAGCAGGGCATCGCACAGTATAGTGGTTTGGTACCTGCCGATATATTTAGCTGGCAGCATTTGTTTACGTTGAGAGGTTTCCTGGTTATGGTGGGTGGTGGCTTTCTGGTAGGCTTTGGTTCCCGGTATGCCGGTGGCTGTACCAGTGGTCACGCTATTATGGGATTGTCTAATCTGCAATGGCCTTCCCTTATCGCTACTATTTCTTTTATGGTGGGCGGTCTCATCATGGCCCACCTGATTTTACCATATATATTATCTCTTTAATGAAGAAGACAGAAATAAACAGCGATATAGAAAAAGATCTTGATCAGCGATCTTTAGATGCAATCTGCATCAACCAAAGTAAGGTACAGCATAGGTGGTATTACCATTTCAAATATCTGCTTGTCGGATTGCTTTTTGGGATTGTTTTTGTTAAGGCAGAAGTGGTTAGCTGGTTTCGCATACAGGAGATGTTCCGCTTTCAATCCTTTCACATGTTTGGTATAATAGGTAGCGCCGTGTTGGTGGGAATGGTTTCGGTAGCCTTGATAAAAAGATGGAAGATAAAAACTATTTATGGTGAGCCGGTGATCTTGCTGTCTAAAAAGTTTAATAAAGGGCAGATTTTCGGAGGATTGATTTTTGGCCTTGGTTGGGCGTTGACGGGCGCTTGTCCCGGACCACTATTTGCACAAATAGGTATGGGCGCTACTGTGATCCTGGTCACCCTTTTGAGTGCCCTGGCCGGAACATGGGTGTACGGACTGGTAAGAGATCGCTTGCCTCACTAATGAGGGTATTTCGTACGTCTGTCGTCATTTAGCTATTTTTTAACTTAATTTCAGATTAGAGATTGATGCAGGAATAGCTGCTATTTGCGTACTTTGCAATACAAAGTGCTTTTTATGCATCAAGATCAAAAGGAGAATCACTTACAGGCACTGCAGGACATCCGCAATATGATGGAGCGTTCGGCCCGGTTTATTTCATTAAGTGGCTGGAGTGGTGTATGGGCAGGCGGAGTGGCTCTGGCCGGGGCCTTTGTTGCATACAAATGGCTGCCTTATGCCTGGATCATCAACCGGAACCCCGGCTGTCTTTTTTGTGACCCGCCAACAGTGCAGCTGATGTTATTAGCCATTGCCGTATTATGCCTGGCGCTGGCAGGCGGTATCTTTTTTACCTGGCGTAAGGTACGGCAGCAGGGTTATCCTTTTTGGAACCACGCTGCCAGGCAGTTATTATGGAATCTTTTCCTGCCGCTTATTGCAGGGGGCATTTTCTGTGCTGCCTTTATTTATTACGGTCATCTTTTTTACCTGGCTCCGGCTTGCCTCATTTTTTATGGACTTGGGCTGATCAATGGTAGTAAGTATACGCTTTCCGATATCAGGCATTTGGGGGTCGCCGAAGTGGTGCTGGGCTGTGTCAGTTTATTTATGCCCGGTATGGCCTTTTTTCTGTGGGTACTCGGTTTTGGCCTGCTGCATATTATATACGGTATAGTTATGTGGCGTAAGTATGATAAGAAATGATCCGAAAGCTTAAAGATGAGAAACCAGATTGAACAGTTAAATAAAGTATTTGATAGTCGTATACGTATTGGTATCATGAGCGCGTTAATGATCAATGATGAGTTGAGCTTTAACGACCTCAAAGTTATTGTAGATGCTACGGACGGCAACCTGGCCACTCATCTGAAGACGTTGGAGGAGGGAGGTTACCTGAAGGCGCAAAAAGGATTCATAGGCCGTAAAACCAATACCACTTATAAGAAGACCAATGCCGGGGAAAAAGCCTTCCGGGCTCATTTGGATGCTTTAGAGCAGATCATCAATAAGCTTCGCTAATTTTTTTTATACATACACTTTGAAATTCAAAGCACTTTAAAACAAAGAGATATGCAACAGAACACATCAACCTCACCCTCCGGCTTCCTGGAACGGAATAAGACAATGATCAAAGGTTTCCTGATAGGTTTTCTCATCTTACTCATGTTAATACCTGCCGCATTCATCCAGAACCTGGTTGGCGAGCGGGAAGGACGGCAGCAAGAAGTTATCGGGGAAATAAGTGCAAAATGGGCTGCGCCGCAAACAATAACAGGACCGCTGTTGATTATACCCTATAAGGAGTATCAGCGTAATAAGGATGGGAATTTACTGGAGTACCGGAAAGAGATTTATCTTTTGCCGGATATGCTGGATATTCGTAGTAGCCTGCAACCGGAAATAAGGCATCGCTCTTTGTATGATGTAACACTGTATCGTTCCGTATCTGCCCTGAGTGGCCAGTTTGATGCAACGGCCCTTAAAAAGATGAATATTAATCCCGATCATATTTTATGGAACGAATGCCACCTGTTATTGGGGATAGATGACGCAAGAGGGTTGGAGGACGAGATTGGGTTGCGGTGGAATGGAAAGTCAATGGCATTAGAGGCCGGCTTCCCGGAAAATAACGCTTTAACCAGTGGCTTGAGTACCCCCCTGACACTGGATCCACAAAGGCCGGTATCCTTTTCCATGGATATTAAACTGAAGGGATCAGGCTTTTTCTATTTTACCCCGGTGGGTAAAACAACAACGGTAAGCTTAACAGCCCCCTGGAATAATCCTGCCTTTGACGGGCAGTATTTGCCCCAACGATCCGCAATAACGGATCAGGGATTCAAAGCATCCTGGAAGGTTTTGCAAGTATCCCGCAATTATCCTCAATATTGGTCAGAAGGTAAATACGATTTGAAGGGATCCTCTTTCGGTGTTAAGTTGCTTCAACCCACAGACAGTTATGCAAAAACCAGTCGCTCGGTAAAATATGCCATATTGTTTATAGCGCTCACCTTCACCGTTTTCTTTTTCCTGGAAATTTTGCAGAAGCAGCAGATCCATCCTCTCCAATATATTCTTGTGGGTTTAGCACTTTGTATCTTTTACACACTTCTGCTGTCCATATCAGAATACACCGGCTTTAACCCTGCATATATTATTGCCGCTTTTGCGACAGTAACGCTTATCGGCTTGTATGTATGGAGCATATTTCGAAAACCGAAGATAGCACTGGGATTCATTGGCGCCCTGACAGGATTGTACACCTATATCTTTATACTGATACAACTCCAGGATTATGCTCTTCTTTTTGGAAGTATGGGGCTATTTGTTATCGTAGCGATATTAATGTATTATTCCAGAAAGATAGACTGGTATAACCAGGGGAAGAATACCGGAGCAACTCTTCCTGAAGGTCGCTAGTGTTAACTAAAAGGTGAACATGCAAAATCAAAGGGCGGCAACGTATTGATGAGTAATCAGTTATGGAATATACTTGGCCAGACATAGATATTTTAGTGAATACTTTGTCAGGAGTGGTATGGAGTAGTGGACAACGAGAATAGGAGATAGGAACAGCGATACTTCCCGCATGACTATAATGAAGGCAGGACATATCTTTGTATTATTTCAGAACGGAAGAATCTATGTTGCCTGCTCAATGTATTCTCCTGTACACGCAGGAAGGCAAGTCGTTGGCCTTATAGGGATCGGTGTACAAGGTGTCATTGCTGATCCGGAACCATTGGCTTATATTGTTTTCCTGTTTGATGTACGTTTTACTGCCGAACAGGGAATGTGCTTGGGTCGAACTGCCAAAACTAAATCGTCCGCTCCAAATGACCTTCCCTTTTTCTTTCAGAGAACTGTTCCCTTTCCGGTCGTAAGCAATCTGTTGTTCGCCTACATTTTGAATAACCGGGGACTGCCATACGCCAACAAGTTGCCAGGTTCCGAATAGCAGTTCGGCTTGCGCATCAGGGATTTCTATATCTTTTTTACTACAGGAAAAAAGTGTTGCTGCGGCTATACAGACAATCCAAATGTTCTTGGCGTTCATAAAAGGTGATGTTTGCGTATAAAGACGGAGAAAACGCGCCGGAAGTTGGTGTACACCAGGTTTTTACTTGCTATTTTAGGACAAGTAAAACTGTTTAATTTGAATTGTCGGTATATGAGGAGAGATGCAGAATGTAATATTATACTTGCCGAAAAATGGTATTTTAGCGCCTGTAATAGTATAGTGTATTTATTTTTTGAATAATGACCCGATGGATATTAAAGTATTGATAGACAATAAACGATGGCAAAATCTTTTTGTAATAGTACCTGTGATCTTGTTACTACTGGTATTGGCTGTGCTGCTCCGTTACTCAACGGAGCCAACTGCTCAGAAAGAAAAAACTACTGTAACG
>JBEBWN010000339.1:0-4735 GCA_040392235.1 Taibaiella helva
GAATCGCTGTGAATCAGACAAACTTATTCAATACAGCAGGTTTTGTATTATTTTTGCGGGCTTTTAAACTATTTTTAATACGGTTTCCCCATAACACAATGACGATCGCGATGAAAAGTCTGAAACATAAAATAGAAGAACGGCAAAGCGGCCTGCTTTTCTACAGTTTTGCCCCGCCAAAAATCACAACAGAAAAGGAGAAATTACAGGCGATCGCGGCGAAACAAATAGAGCGCCTGGAGCAATTATTTATTGATGGCATTATCCTTTATGATATACAGGACGAAAGCCACCGTACATCGGAAGCCCGTACTTTCCCTTATATTCCGACCCTTGCGCCGGAAACGTATAGCCGGGAATATTTATCTGCCTTACAGGCGCCCAAAATCATTTACAAAAGTATTGCCCACCATAGCCGGGAAACGTTTCAACAATGGCTCGGTCACAATAAGGACCTGGAATATGCTGTATTGGTAGGCGCCTCGTCGCAAAAACAAACAGAAGAGACCGGATGCTCGCTTAATGACGCCTATAATCTGCATACTGCATCAGGACAAGACATGCTTCTGGGCGGCGTAACGATACCCGAACGGCATGCTAAAAAAGGTGACGAGCACCTGAGAATTCATGCTAAAATGCAAAAAGGTTGTCAATATTTTATATCGCAATGCGTTTACAATATTCATGACACCAAGAACCTGCTTTCCGATTGCTTCTATAGCAGCCTGGATAGCGATGTAGCAACAGCCCCCCTTATCTTCACCTTGAGCCCCTGCGGCTCACTAAAAACACTGGAATTTATGCAATGGTTGGGCGTGGAAGTACCCAAATGGTTATATAACGACCTGAAGCATGCCCCTGATATTTTAGCCTCTTCTGTTGCCGTATCGCTTCATATTGCCGCCGAGATCATTGATTTTGCAGCGTCTAAAAAGATACCTGTAGGTTTTAATATAGAAAGCGTTTCCAACAAAAAAGCAGAGATCGAAGCCTCGGTAGAGATGCTACAACAAGTGTCGGGACTTTTGCAGAAAAATACCGGGCATCTATTGAATACACCGGTAGCCGAAGCAGCGCCAACCGAGCTGGCTACTTATTAATGCTAGGGAAGCAAGAGAAAGAGAGGCGGCTACCCTAAAGTTAACAAGAGCAAAAAGAAGATTTTTTACAACCTTATAAATACATGAATAAAAATAGTAAATATAAATATATGAAGATATCCTCTTACCTGTAAGAGCCGGCACGATATTTGATTTGATAAAAGTATCTTTTCATAGTGCGGTTTATTGGTTTAATAAGCGTCCCTTAGTCTTAGGGGACGCTTTCTTTTAAACATTCCTATCCCGCCCATAGTGAATTAGTCAGCAGGGAACAAAACTTTTTGGTTTTGCCTTTTCCCTTTTGACTGAACAGACTATATCCCCTCTTCTTCAGGATGAAAATATTGGTAAACAATACGGGCTTTGGAAGCCCCGATCGTCATCGTCAATTCCCGCAGGGTCATTTCTTTTACCCTGGCCACCGAACGGTAGGTTTGTAATAGTGTCTGGGCGGTACTGCTTCCTATACCCGGTATACTTTCCAGCTCATTCTTAATAGTACCCTCGCTCCGGGTTTTCCGGTGAAAGGTAATACCGAAGCGGTGCACTTCATCGCGAATACGGCGGATAAACAGAAGGCTCTGTCCGTTATAAGGCAATTGCAAGGGTTCCTTATCCCCCGGATAAAAGATCTGCTCTTCCCTTTTGGCCAATCCCACTATGGTCATTCTGCCGGTAAGGCCCAGCTCTTCAATGCTGTGCATAGCGGCGCCGAGTTGCCCCTTGCCACCGTCAATGATCACCAATTGCGGCAAAGGTTGTTCTTCTGCCATAAGCCGTTTATAACGCCTTTTTACAATTTCGGCCATAGAAGCAAAGTCATTGATGCCTTCTACCGTTTTGATGTGAAAGTGCCGGTAATCCTTTTTGGAGGGTAAGCCGTTTTTAAAACATACCATAGCGGCCACGGGGAAACTACCCTGGAAATTGGAGTTATCAAAGCATTCTATATGCACCGGCAGCTCAGGCAATTGCATATCGTCCTGTAATTGCTCCAGTAGTTCCTGGCTGTCGGCCTCCGTCCTGTTTTTCAGTAACAGATGTGCTTTTTGCTGCTGTTCTTTCCGGAAATACTCGGCATTCTTAAAACTGAGATCCAGCAATTTCTTCCTGTCGCCTGCCAGCGGAACCGATACCAGGACAGCGGTATCTTCGGTCTCGACGGGGAAAGGGACAACTATTTCCCGGGAAGCAGATTGAAATTTCGGCCGCAAAAAGGCCAGCGCATAAGCCAATATCTCTGCCGGTTGTTCCTCCAGCTTTTTTTCTATGCGGATGCTTTTGCTATGAATGATCTTACCTTCGGTAACAACCATGTAATTGACGATAGCATCATCATCGGAGGTAATGATCGTAGCCACATCAACATTAATAAGATGGCTCGAAATTACCGTCGATTTGCTCTGGTACCGCTGCAAAGCCTGTATCCTCATCTTTACTTGCTGCGCCCGCTCAAAATCCAGTTCCGCCACATAAGCATTCATTCTTTCCTTCAGGGCGTTCAGTACAGGACTTAAATTACCCTTGAGCAGCTGGCGTATATAATCTATATTAGCTTTGTATTCCTCTTCGGTCTGCAAGCCTTCGCAAGGCCCGCTACAGTTGCCCAGGTGGTATTCGAGGCAAACTTTAAATTTATGCCGGGCAATATTATTGGGGGTCAACTGCAGGCCGCAGGTCCGCAAGGGAATGGTTTCTTTAATGATACCCAGAAGGTCCCTGACTACCCCCACACTGGTAAAGGGACCTATATATTCGGACCCGTCCCTTATCAGCCGGCGGGTAAGGTACACCCTGGGAAAATGTTCTTTTTTAATAACGACATAAGGATAGGTCTTGTCGTCTTTGAGGGTAATATTATAAGTCGGTTTAAAATGCTTGATCAGTGAATTCTCCAGTAAGAAGGCATCATGCTCATCATTCGTTATCGTCCATTCTATGCTGTCAATCAGCGAAACCAGTTTGGCCGTTTTCCGGTTATCATGCGATTTTACGAAGTAAGAGGTGATCCGTTTCCGCAAATCTTTGGCTTTACCAACGTATAATAGTTTCTTGTCGGCGCTGTAATATTTGTATATACCGGGCGCATGGGGCAATGTACCCGCAATATCTTTATGAAATATGTCTTTTGTCATTAGTATTCCTTCTCCATTCCTTGCTGCTGCTCTTGTAATACGGGTATTAGGTATTAGGTGTTAGGTACTATTTATTGGATTGGGGTTGTATTGTTACTTATGGCTTATCCCTCAAACGCATAATCCTGCAAGTAGGCAAAATCAGCCCCCAGCATACCGTCTTTACATATCGTAGCCCGCTCCAGTATAGCGCTTGTTGTTTTTTCCAGTTCGGGCAGCACGTATTTAATGATATGCTCTCCAAAATGCTTGGAAGCGTCCCGGGGCAATTCATTAGGTAGGTTGTCTACCGCCATAACATCAATAATGCGGTCTGTGTTCTGGAAAGGCGCTACTTTTTCCAGGCTTTTCTTTTCCACGCCATACACCGGATCGGCTATAGTGGTAGCGCCCATATTGATCGGTACCGAACCATTCTCATCACAGGTAATATCCGCAATAACGTTCATCCGGAAATCCGGGCCTTGTATATCTCCCCGCTCGAACAGGCGCGGTATCTGCTCCTCCCAGTAAATACCATTCATCAATATGTCGGCCGCTTGCGTAAAAGGCAAAAAACGGCATTCGTATTCTTCGGGATGTTCATGAAAGTCGTTACGGGAATAGCTATGCGTCTCTTTATGGGTGTATAATTTCGCGCCCTTTAGCAGGGTGTACACCGGGTAGTCATATTCTTTGACCAGGAAATCCTCGGGCTCGACGCTCTCAATATCCCAATGGTGCATGATCTCCAGTATACCCGCCGTTACCCTACCCGATCCGGTAACGGCAATCTTTACAGGCGGCAGCTTCACATAGCGGTATTGCTGCAACATCTCGGCCATATCAGCACAGGCATGCGCCGGTATAAGAGAGAACTTTTTGGTTTTCTTACCGTAGGTCATTAAACCATTATGCGCGCCCACTATGCCGGCAAAGGTGCCGAATCCCAATATCCGTGCGCCATCCTCATAGGTCAGCGTTTCATAGTCGATCATCCGTATTTTCCGGGCAATCAATGCCTGCATCAGCTTCTGGTTATGGGGTTGTTTCTTTTTCGTATGCGAGAAAAAGAAATAAGTTTTACCGGCGATCAGTTTGTCGACAGGCACTTCTTTAATGCCCAGCATAATGTCGCAATCAGACAGGTCGTCCTGGAGGTCAACACCGGCATCTAGATATTCCTGGTCGGTAAAGCAACGGCTGGATGAAGGTTCTGCTACAATATGCAAGGAGGGATAAAGCTTTTTTATATCCTTACACTGTTGCGGTGTAAACGCCACCCTGGTATCAGATGGTATTTTTTCCTCCCGGATCAAACCTATTTTTATCATAGTTGCCATATAAAGTAAGCAAAGTTAACAGATTGCGTCAGTAAACCCCCGTCCATTATTTTTCAAATAATGTGAAAATATTCTTGGCAGATTGAAAAGAAAAATTAACTTTGCGTCCCGTTACAACGGGAACAGGTTTGAGGCCCAGATGGCGGAATTGGTAGACGCGCTAGACTCAAAATCTGGT
>JBEBWN010000340.1:0-4721 GCA_040392235.1 Taibaiella helva
GAATATGCTGGGCACGGTATCTACCACTTTGGATGTGCATTCCTGTATATCCAGTGAGTAAATGCGTCCATTTAGATCTGTTGCAAAAACTACTTGTGTCTGGCTATTGATCACATTAGAATAAAATAGCAGGCACATTATGGAAAGACAAATAGGAGAAAATGATTTTACCATAGCGTTTGTTTGATTTTAATTCTTGTTGGCTTGATTATTCTTGAAATTAATGGTTTCCTCAAACTTTCCAATGAAGGGAGAGCAGAGCAAGGTGTATCGATGCTTTACAGTATTTTAAGCAGGAATATGACAATAGTGGTAAATTGTAAATTAAAAATGAAGCATTTTACCAACCTCAATATACATTCTCGATAAAGATGTCTTGTCTACCAAAGCTTGACAACAAGCTGAAATTGCCCCACATTTTCTGTCAACAATTTCTATCACTTCCCAAGAATACTTCTGATTTTGACTTATTACTTTTAACTCAGCTCAGCACTAACGCCTCATTAATACGCTCCTTCATCATTTACAAACAACAAGCTTCCCGGATGTACTAATATTTCATTACTTTATAGGTTCCCAAATGACCCACTTTATTTGCAATCCGGATTAAGTACAGTCCCTTTGCTAAGCCAGACAAATCCACTTCCAATCCATCTCCAATTGTACAAGATTGAGTTGATATCCGTCTTCCCGTGTAGTCACTTACTTCTATTTTGTAATAGGGAGGTATCGTACGAGTTGCCTCGCTAACACATACACGTATCTTATCCCGAGTGGGGTTAGGATAAATACTCAATATAAGTTCCAAAGGCGGTACATTATTAACTGTCAGGGGTTTGATTTTGGGATACGGATCGATAGACGCAGCACCACGGGCGGGGCCATTAGGGAACAAATTAGCGCAAATTTCTTGTGACGACCCATCTTTTGTGTTTATTGTATAGGCGGCAGCGGCTGATCCTGATTTGGGAAATCCGACTAAAGTCAATGACGAATCCGAAGCGTATAGGGTGGCTAGTCCATAGAAGCCCGGGATGGGAGTAGTCGAATCATTTATTAGTATTGCACTTTCTATTTTATCGTAAGTTCTATTAAATAGGATTCTAACAATTCCTCCATAAAATTCAGTCATATACAAACTATCTCCATGCCAGGCAAAATCGCCTAAGGAAGCATATCCGATAGAGTCTATTAAATGCGTTGCCGCCGTTTGCGTATGGATTCCGTACAACTTGTAGTCGCTCTCGGCCAGCAAAGTAGTATCATTTAGAGCAATAAGTGCGCTACTGGCTACCGTGGTATTTCCAATGAAAGTAGCCTCAGCAGTAGCCGTGTCAATTTCATACAGACTCCCTTTCGACTGCTCAAATGTGATGCCCCATAGCCTGCCGTCGGAGGTAAAGGCAATATCGAAAAAGTCAATTTTTGTGGAGTCGATTTTCCGGACAGTACAGTTTGGCAGGTTTAAAGCATATAGAATATTATATTGATCGGTTGCAAAAACCGGGTGATTTTGACTATGGACTATCGGCATAGCAAGAGCAAACGCTGTCATAATAAATATGACTTTTTCAATCATTTTAATCATAAACTTCTACTTTAATTCCGATTAAAATTAAACATGCAAGATGCTCAAGTTTAGTAATCACTTGAGCACTTTGCATGCTTTTTTCTTAAGTCTTTTCAAAAGAGACAAATTACTTTATAATACACTTATCTTCAATTTTTCACTAGCTTTTCCTTGTACCGTATTTTCCCCTCAACGCTTATTTCCGCAATATAGAGCCCCGGAATAAGTCGTGCAATGCTTATATTGGTTGGCCCGCCATTCAATGGCTCTCTTAATACCTCTTTACCCGTCACATCAAAAATAACTAATTGACCAGTTTCCCCACCATTAAAATTCACCGAGAGTACTTCCGATGCTGGATTGGGGTAAATTCCATCATTCTTTAACTGTAGCGTGTATTTTCCGTTCTGCGGTGACACTCGTTTTGTTGGCATACGATAGACAGGATTATATACACGATTTTCATGTACGGTCAGCAACGTACGTGCAATTGCACCTGCATACATCCAATCGTTCACCTCATAATCATATACAGGCATTTTTAGATTGTCCGGCATTTCGGACCAATTTTCATTGTGTTGATCAAGCCATTGAAGCGTTTTAAAGATAGTGGCCAAATTACGCACTTGTTGATTTTCCTCTTTTGTGAGATCGTATTCATCAGAAATTCCGTTAAACAATGCAATAGCATCATCAAACCTTTTTAAACTTTTATAAGCAAATGCTCGATAAACCTGATGTTGAAATCCTTTTTTTATCTGTGCATAGACTAACGTTAAACTATCCATATTTCTAGCCGATTGATAATAGCGGACCGCACTATCAATCATAGCTTCGTGCAAGCTATACAAAGCGGACAATTCATTTGTATCACTACTAGTCAATTGCTTTCTGGTTTCAATATTATCAATATCCCTTTCTAAAGTTGCGATTCGCTGCTGAAAAGAACTAAAGCTGAACGTGGGAGGATCGCCCGGTAAATCACCATAGTATAAAGGACATCCGTTACTAGCAGCAGTGAATAATGGAAATGGACTTCTGTCCCATGGCTCTTGCCAAAACTGGGAAGCATCTCTCCTATAGTCGAAAAGAAGCAGATCATTGGTCCAATCCTCTATAAAATAGTTGTACTCATTTATTGATGGCAAATAGTAGGTAAATAGATTTGCTGCAGATTGACTTGGCATGCTCCCCGGCAACTGTACATATTGTCTATTGTGAATTCCATTATACCCTGTACTTATTGTATCAAACATAACAGTAATGTTATACCCATCAAGTTGTGACCCGATCATATTGTTGCATAGTATTTTCAAACCGGTTAATCCTGAATAGCCTCTATTTGCTCCCAACGATTGTCGATGTTTGTTGCCCCAACGGTGTTAGCATATATCTGGTTTGCCGAAACCCCGCCATTCCTTACCACAATTCCCCTGACTCCCGTATATGTGTTATTTATGTCGTATTGTATATGATTACCCTCGATTACATAATGAGGACAGTTATCCAGAAAAAATGAATTGTAGTCATCATATATACCCCATAATGGACCATTCGAGCGGTTTTTGACAATCTCAGAAGAAAAAACACCTGATAGGATTACTCCGTATCTACATCTGAAAACAGCCTTGTAAATAGAAGGTATTCGATCCGGATCTACGTAACTATAAAGATTGATGCCTATATTTAAATTTTCAAAGGTACTTCCGGGGTTACCGGGGGCATCGGGGAATACTTGTACCGCCGATCCATAACCTTCAATTCCAGTAGTGAAGACCGTTCCGGAAGGGAAAGTTGATTTGCCCTCGAAAGTGCAATTTTGAAAAGTCGCATACCAACTGGAGAATAAATATACCATACGTGGCGGATTAGGAAGAAAACTACTTGAAAAAGTAAAAGTGCAACGAACCATTTTAACATCTGCACTGTCCTTGCTATGTAAGGTGTCCGCTTGTCCAAGGTAAAGAGAAGCATACCTGCTATCCAGGAACATTGCGTCTGTACCATGCACTATGGACGACGCACAACTATCCCAAACATAACCTATATCCCAATCAAAATTAGATACTGCATAATCTGCATTGGAGATAGTACTATTTTCAATAAAAAGCCTTGAGCCGACAGCAGGATATGGCCTTTGTTTTACAGTTGCTCTTTCTACCTCAATGCCTCTAAAAAACTGGCCAGAAGTAGCGCATGAAATCAAGGAGTTATTCTTGATTTCCATAGTTCCACCAATACTTAATGATCCTGTTAGAGAAGAAAAACCTTTTATATTAATTTTTTTCCCTGTGGCCATTAATATGGTAGCGCCATCAACAATTAACTTTGCGCCTTCAGACACAGTAATGTGCCCATTGAATGTAGCAATTGCAGCACTAGCAATAGTCAGCGTTACATTAGGCTGTATTGTACAGTCGCCAAAACATGTGCTATTAACACTAACCGTAGTATTAGTAGTTATAGACGTGCTTATTACTTGCGCATAGTTCTGATTAAAGAATATTAAAAGCAAATTCAATAATAACGCCTGCCTAAAAAATCTTACTCGTTGGTATAAATACAATTTGCAAAAGACATCTTTCATAAGGAATTATTTTAGTTAGTGTAAACCTATAGATAAATATGCAATTAAAATACTTGTATTTATCTGATAAAATGATAATCACGCATTATTTATTCGTCATTTATATAATTATGTAGGCCTCATATTTCCTAATCGATTGACAATCATCTGAAAAATAAGAATATAAACTGATATTGCTACACTAAGGCGCCGCATAAATTATGCATCGAGTAAAGGGACTAATTGGTTAAGGTATGAGTACCGTTAGGCCTCAAGATTTGAGGCCTAACGAAGCTCGACGAAACCAAGTCGTTCGTATACAGAAAATGGCCGTGCCTGGCTATAATACCTACTCCGGTAGGATGAAATATTCTTCCGGCAATTTGACGAAAAAGAAAAAAAGCAGAATTTTGAGCCCCAGCTAGCGCACGGTGTGCCGTGAATCGAAGACCACGCAGTGGTCGAAGAATGTCGGATAAAAGATGGTAGCAGGCCTACCGGTATCGCTGTGCAAGCAGAGATGCCAAACCGCCCCTGCTGGCGCCAGCGCAAACTGAAAACTTATTGCTGGCGCGGGCGTGCCGC
>JBEBWN010000341.1:0-4712 GCA_040392235.1 Taibaiella helva
GGGAGCCGATGCCTGATTTCTTCTTGCTATTAATTGTTTAAGACATTAATTTAAGCTTTTCCAGTTGCAATTCAATATAAACGGTTGTGCTTTTGTTTTTAATGGAATCGATAGACAGGTATCCGTGCAAGGCCTTAACCCGGTAGTGCATATTGCTTAGTCCCATACCCCTGTGCGCTTTTTCCTGGTCGAAGCCTTTGCCGTTGTCTTCCACTATAATGTTCAGTGTTTCGTCCTGCAGGGAAACCTGGACTTCCGCCAGGGTAGCTTCGGCATGTTTGACTACATTTTGCAGGAGTTCCTGAATCATGCGGTACACCAGTATGGCCGAGGCTTGTTCCAATGTGGCTACCGGTCCGTTAAAGAAAATTTCGATAGCCAGGCCCTCCTTTTGGCTAAGGCCGGCGCAATACTGCCGGAGGGCCTCCTGTAGCGCTTCCCGTTCCAATACACTGGGGGTCAGGTTATGTGCCGTTCGCCTTATTTCATGAGTAGTTTCCGTTACCAGGCTTTCTAAATAGTGGTAAGGTTTTCCTGCAGCTATTTTATCTTTAAGGTGGCTCAGTCCCATACTTATCGCGGCCATCATCCCGTCTATCCCGTCGTGCAAATCCCGTGACAGACGGCTTCTTTCCTTTTCTTCTCCTTTCATCATAGCCTTAAGCTGGGAAATCTCTTCGTTTTGGCGGTATATTTTTTGTCGCTGCCGGTAATGCCATAGCAGTACCAGCAATACCACGAACAGCAGGGCAATGATGCCAGCGCCAATTATTATCCACTGGTTACGAATCCGTGCCCTATTCGCCTGTAAGGCTAGTTGTTTGTCTTTTTCGGTGCTACGGTATTTTATGTCCAGTTCGTTAATAGCGTTCAGGTTATTGATGCGCTGCAAGGTGTCTTTGAGTTGCATGCACTTTTTTTGGTATGCCAGCGCTAAGGCATAGCGCCCCGTTTTTTCGTATACTTCTGCCAGGTATTCTAAAGCGACCATTTGTTCTTCGCGCATACCTAGTTTTTGTAAGGCATCCAGGCCTCGCACCAGGTGTCGTTCAGCCTCTATGTAGTTTCCTGACTTTATATGGAGCGCCCCTATGTTGTAGCTGGGTATGGCGGT
Source organism: Taibaiella helva (assembly GCA_040392235.1). Classification (GTDB taxonomy): domain Bacteria; phylum Bacteroidota; class Bacteroidia; order Chitinophagales; family Chitinophagaceae; genus Taibaiella; species Taibaiella helvus_A. The sequence goes on from JBEBWN010000341.1 coordinate 1,115, forward strand.
ATTGTATATTGGAGTTTGTATGTCCTGGGTTTGTACCAGCCGGGATATATACATAGCGGCCTGACCGGTATCGCGCAGGTCTACCAGCATTTCCGCCAAACCGGCATATATTAGCTGGCGGCTGATGGGATAGTGTTTTTTTTCTGCGAGCGCCGCGGCTTCCAGGTAACAAACTTTAGCTTCTTTGTATTTACGTTGCAAACGGTAAATTTCTCCTTTATTCAGTAGGGCTGAAGTCAGCTGCCTTCCGTAGTTCTTTTTCCGGCTAATTGCTATAATGAGGTCGGTATAATATAAAGCAGAGTGGTAGTTGGCTAATCTTAAGTATACAACACTCATTCCGTAATATATGTTCAGGGCGTGTTCCCGATCTTTAGCTAAACCATACCGGATGCCCACCTGTATGGCGCTGTCGAAATGTTGAATGGCTTTTTGGTTATTACCCTGGGCGAGGTACTGGTTGCCGATATTGCAATATAGGGCAGGTACCAGAAGATTAGGGTGTCGCAATTGCCGGCCATAGAAAAGTGCATGCCGATAATTAAAAATAGCGCTGTCGAAAAGCCCTTCCTCATCATAAATACTAGCGATTTCAAACAAGGCAATGGCGGCTCCGTAGGTAAATCGTAGACGTTTACTGGTTTTTAATGTCTGCTGATATATTGTTTTTGCACTGTCCGGATATTTTTGTTCCAGGGCGCGGCCCTGTACAATAGCCCGCATCAGCCGGGTAGTGTCTGCCGATGTAAAAGTGGGAAGTGGATCCAGCCAAATCTTGCTGAACTCCTGTGCCGGAAGAGTGAGCCTGGATACACAAAATAAGAGGACCAGGTTTCGCCTAAACCTTATATGTTCCCATAGTTTGGATAACTTCCTTACCGTATTCATTTGTAGCTGATCAAAAGTAATGTTTCTAATGGGAAAAGTACAGAAGTTGCTTATTGCCATTAAATATTTTAATTGATATTCAATTCCTAAAGTATTACAAATTAAACATTGAACCCTAAGGGCTGTTGTATCCATTCTGTATTTTTTTTCCTTTGGCTATTGAATTTATATCCACACATCATGTTAATTGTAGCAGGTAAATATTGTATGATTTACCTGCTACCTGGAAAGAAAAATCATACAATATAAGGCAGGCAGTAACAGTCCATCATCTTTAAACTTTCCCAAAAATACTTTTCAATTTTTAAAACCATTTAATTATGCAAGTGAAATATCTACTTATTGGATTGATATTACTGTCCGGATTTTTAGGTTACGGACAAAATCGCAGTTACAATCAGCGTCGGGAGTTTTTGAAGGGAAACAGCCATTGGGCTATGCCTGGCGATAACGCAGGCTTAGACTTCAGCACAGGAAGTCCGGTTGCAGTACGTACATCTATGGTAGGTTGGGAAGGCGGTGCAGCAGTATCTGATCCGGTGACAGGCAAGTTATTATTTTACTCAAATGGCGAGGAATGTTGGAACGTAAATGGTGCCCGAATGCTTCATGGCGACAGCTTGCTGGGTAATAGCAGGTATAGCGCACTGCAGTCTTCTCTTCCAATAAGCTTTCTTACTACAATGCAGGGTGTTTGTATCATTCCGGTTCTGGCCGAGCCGGGGAAGTACTACTTGTTTTCCTTAGTGGGTAAGTCTTCCCCTGTCGCTGATTATTCCCGGGGAGCGCTATTTTATTCTGTGGTGGATATGAAATTGAATAATGGATTAGGCGATATAGAACGGGGAAGAAAAAACATTCCTTTGTGCAGGGACACCCTAAGTGAAATGATGATTGCCATTCCCGGCGATTGTGGAGATATCTGGCTTCTGGTGCATCGATATGGAAAGGAAGATTTTCTTACCTATCATATTACAAAAGATGGTATTGACTCTACCCCTGTAATATCAAATATCGAAACCAGTTTGCCTAGCGCTTATGGGCCTCTATTCAATTTGATGGGTTACTTTCAAGCCTATGCTGCTAAATCTCCCGATAGAAAAAAAGTAGCTATAGCTACGGTTATGCTATTCCTAATCTGTGAGTTTGATCCCCAAACGGGTAAAGTTGCTAATCCCATAGAAGTACCTGCTCTTAGTGGTCCTACATTGGGAAGCGAGCCTTGCTTCTCACCGGATAATTCCAAGCTATACATCAGCAATGCAGATTCTATATTTCAGCTCAATATAGGTGTATATGATTCTCTATCCATAAACAGATCGGTAAAAGGTGTTGCAGTTAATACCAGTATAGATTCCAGCTCTTTAAAATTCGGACGCTCTTATGCCAATATGCGACTCTATAATGATTCGGTTTATGTATGGTTTTATGATCAATACAGTCGATATAACAGGTATATCAGTCGTATTAACCGCCCCAACCTGGATGGCGATGCCTGTGGTTTTGAACAGCGGGCTGTTCCTATACATGAAGGCACGACCATAGTATTCGGCCTGGGTAATGAAGCCGTTTTTCCTTTGCCACCCGATACGTCCTACAGCCCTCCCACGGATATAGCAACCTGTGGTCAGGAAGTTCTCTTAACGCCTGGGACGCTCTACGAAAATACCCGGTGGAATGATGGTTCCACAGAGAAAAGCCTGAATGTTCATTCCGACGGTGTTTACTGGGTTATCCAAAATGATGCCTGCGCTGCTTATGTTGATACCTTCAATGTGACTTTCTGGGATGCTCCCGATCCTGTTATTAACGTTCAGGAACGGCGCCTGGGGACGACAAGAAACTACCTTACTTATCAGTGGATGTGGAACGGTACCCTCATTCCTAATGCAACGGACAGTGTCTATATCGTACAGGACGGTGGAAATGGCGACTACCAGGTTATTGTAAGCAATGAGCATTGTACGGACACATCAGGTATATATGTAGTTACTAATGCAGGCGAACCAACCGCAGGTTTTCCGGCTGACGACGTTCACATCTTTCCTAATCCTTCCAAGGATATCGTTTCGATTCTGTATACGGGCAAAGTAAATATCTTAATCGCCTCTCTAGAGGGCAAGGTGTTGAAAAAAGAAAATGGCATAAACCAGTTTTCTGTAAAAGATCTTACTGCCGGGATATACTTCCTGCATGTCTACGATAGGAAAGATCGCATAAAGGTTATCAAATTTACGAAGACGGAATAGCAGATTAAATATTTCCTGCGGGCTTTGATAAAACGGCGTAAAAGTTTCGCTGTAATGGAATATTCCGGATAGGAAGGTACAACACCAAAATAATGCAGCTTTTGTCAACAAACAAATGATCATGAGCAAATCATTTCCGATAATTGCAATGCTACGTCTAATAATTACCGGTATTGGGGCTATGCCATCGACTGTAACAGCCCAAAATAGCGAAGTAAGGGATACCGGCACAATGGCGGGCAATGTGAATTTTACGGATATAAGAGGCAATAAAACAAGTCTGTACGACTATCTGGGCCACGGGTACATGGTAGTAATTGAACTGGGATTAACAACTTGCCCGATTTGCTGGCAGTACCGAACTACAGGGCTAATGGAAGTTTTATATAAGAAGTATGGACCTAATGGTACAGTATTTCCAAAGAAGATCATGCCCATCTTTATAGAATGTGATCCGAACC
>JBEBWN010000342.1:0-4711 GCA_040392235.1 Taibaiella helva
CGGCTCCTGTCTTTTTGTTTGGCCATCTCAGCAGCAAAGCCCTGCTCATCTACAAGGGCATTAACTTCCTGCGCCATCAGGCAGGTCAGATCCAGCGGGAAACCGTAGGTATCGTTCAACTCAAATGCAAATTTCCCATCGATAACTATAGGTTGCTGCTGTTGGCGCTCAATCTGGGCCATTACATCCTGAGTAGTAGCACCCAGGATGCCGCCTGCCGGTCCGGGTTGCGCGGCAGTATCGGATAAACGGGCAGCATAATATTCTTCAAAGCGCTTTATTCCCTTTTCTAATGTCCTTAAAAACGCTTCTTCCTCTTCTTTAATCACACGGGCTACAAATTCATGCTGCTGGAAAAGCTCGGGGAAAACATGTTCAAACTGGCCGGCAATATGCGGAACCAGGAGATGTAGCAATGGAGACTTACTGTCCAGGTAAGAGTAGTAGTAACGTACCGCCCTGCGCAGGATACGGCGTATAACGTAGCCAGCACCCGTATTAGAAGGCAACTGCCCGTCAGCAATGGTAAAGGCTAAAGCCCGTATATGATCGGCCAACACACGGAAAGCGACATCCTGCCTGGAACTTCCAAAATTATATTTGCAACCGGTATACTTTTCGGTCAGCCGGATCGTACCAGTAAAAACATCGGTATCGTAATTAGATTCCTTTCCCTGTAGCACCCGGACAAGCCGCTCAAATCCCATACCAGTATCCACATGAGTGGCCGGCAAAGGCAAAAGACTGCCGTCTTTCAAGCGGTTGAATTGCATGAACACATTATTCCATATCTCAATAACCTGCGGATGATCGGCATTTACCAGGCTCGCTCCGGATACCGTACTACGCTCCGCTGCGGTCCGGCAATCTATGTGAATCTCGCTGCAGGGACCACATGGACCGGTGTCGCCCATTTCCCAGAAATTGTCCTTTTTATTACCCTTCAAAATGCGTTCCGGCGCGATCCATTTCGTCCATTCATCATAGGCCTCCTGGTCAAAGGGCAATTGCTCGTTTTCGTCTCCCTCGAACACTGTCACATATATCCTGTCTTTATCTATCTTGTAAACCTGGGTAAGCAACTCCCAGCTCCAGGCAATAGCGTCCTTTTTAAAGTAATCACCAAAACTCCAATTGCCCAGCATTTCAAACATGGTATGATGGTAGGTATCCACCCCCACTTCTTCCAGGTCATTATGCTTTCCGCTAACCCGGAGGCATTTTTGCGTGTCGGTAACCCGGGTAGACTCCGGCGCCCTGTTTCCTAAAAAATAATCTTTAAACTGATTCATGCCCGCATTGGTAAACAGCAAAGTGGGGTCATTCTTAATAACTATCGGTGCTGAAGGCACAATAGTATGTCCTTTGGATCGGAAAAAATCCAGGAATTGCTGGCGTATTTCTGAAGCAGTCATGTGTAATGCTAAATATTAGTAATTATAGTTAATTCTGATTACAAGCCTCTTTTCAAACGCCACGATCCTCATCAACACGGAATCAGCCGGAGCATAAGAAAAAGAGATTGCAAATATCCGCAATCTCCTATAAAATATTTACTATTTATAAACATCCCCGGGGATAAATTATGGATTTAGCCCTTACATTTGCAGCGAACCCAACGACTGCAAGTTTGAATGCGTTTATACATAGCCATAATTATTTTTCTCGGTTCTCTGGGTATCGCTGCTGACGCTACTGCCAAAATGCTATATGGCTTCTACATACCTGAAAAGGTGTTGGAGCAGAAATTAAAAACAAAACTGGCGGCCGATGCGCAGTTGCATCCTTTAACTGCTTCAAAAGAAAATTACATTGTTGCTATTGAGAAGAAGCATCCGTTTCAGGACCATAGCCTGGAGTTTACTGTATTCGTATGCTTATTGTCTGTCATCGGAATCTTCCGGTTAGCGAACCCATCCTACCTGAGCAACCTGTTTCGGGCCTTCCGCAATCCCAGCTTAAGTACCCGTCAATTAAAGGAGCAATTACGCCTGGACAGTCCGGCCAGTATTGTTATGGATGTTATTTTCTGCATCTCTTTCGGCCTTTACCTTTACTTTCTGCTAGGCCATATTCACAATAAGAACTGGATAACGAGCTACCCTGCCGGGTTTATTCTCTTTGGATTTATTTTATTATTCATCCTGATTTACGCCATACGTTTTCTATTCCTGAAATTTACAGGCTGGGTATTTCACATTAGGGAAATAACTGATTCGTACACTTTCAATATTTTTTTGATTAATAAAATACTAGGATTGGCACTTGTACCGTTTACTATTATATTGGCTTTTGGTGAAGGACAGTGGGTACAGGCGAGCCTTTTCGTTTCTTTATTGGTAACAGCTTTATTGTTCCTCAACCGTTACCTGAGGTCCGGCGCAACGTTTGGACACTTCTTAAAATTTAGCAAATTCCATTTTTTTATGTACCTTTGCGCCTCCGAAATATTGCCTTTTGCAGTACTCTTGAAGTTGGTAAATGTATGGCTAATCTCTTAAGTACTGTGTTTGGTAGAAAAGTGTTGTAATTTTTTTAGCAATCCCCTTTCAAAGTAAAATGGTGAAAGAAGCAAAATCACAATCACAATTAATGGAGAAGAAAAGGATAAAACACATTCTCATTACTCAACCCAGGCCAGAAAGTGATAAATCTCCCTATTTTGATCTGGCTAAGAAGTATGAAGTAGAAATGGATTTCTTTCCTTTCATTCGGGTAGAGGGTCTTAATGCCAAGGAATTCCGCAAACAAAAACTGGACCTGGCCGATTTTTCAGCAGTAATATTAGTTAGTCGCAACGCAGTAGATCATTTTTTCCGTATTTGTGAGGAAATGAAATTCAAAGTGTCGCAGGACATGAAATACTTCTGCGTTACGGAAGCCGTTGCACTATATCTCCAAAAATTCATTCTTTACAGAAAACGGAAAGTCTTCTTTTCTGCCGATGGCTCTACAGAAGGGCTAATGGATGTGCTCCAAAAGTACAAGGACCGGGAAAAGTTTATGCTTCCGGTTTCTGAGAACACAAAAAATGACCTTTCTCCTCTTCTGATTCAAAAGAGTTTCATTTTCTCCGAAGCCGTCTTATACCGCACCGTTAGCACGGAGGTGAATGAGGTCTTAAAGAAGGACTACGACGTTATTGTCTTTTTCAGCCCTTTCAGTGTAGATACCCTTTTCCAGTACGATCCCAATTACAACCAGAACGGAACACTTATTGGCGCCTTTGGCAACAATACGGCCAAAGCAGTAGAGGAAGCTGGTCTTAAACTTTCCATCAAAGCGCCAGCTCCTAATACGCCATCAATGGTAGCAGCACTGGAGAAGTTTTTGGGAGAAGAGGTTAAAAAATAAAAGTTGGTTTATTTCCGTATAAAAAAGGGCTGTAATTTTCAGATTGCCGCCCTTTATTTTTATTAATATTGCTAAAATTTTAGAGCAGCCTTAATTCGATGACAATGGTCCTAGCCTACGCAGTATGTGCCGTATCGGTTGCACCCGTCAGGGCTGAAGGTACGCATCGCTCCGAACAGGTATCACAACTCTTGTTTGGGGAGCGGGTAGAGGTGCTGGCTAAAGGCAAAAATAACTGGTTACACATCCGCTGCGAATGGGATGATTACGAAGGTTGGGTAAAAGAAGGACAAATAGCCCTTATATCTTACCAGGAGTATCGCAAAACGCTGCAAGCATATGCCTGCGGCTCCATCAACCCTGTACAAGTTGAAGACGGGCAGTTTTTTGTCAGCCCGGGAAGCAGTCTTTTTCGCATGAAGAAAGGAATTATGCAGTGGCAGAATCGTCATTTTCGTTTTAAAGGCAAAAAAATCGCCCTTAAGGCTATTGCGCCCGCTCCATCCGAAATAGAGAGGATCAGTAAAATGTTTATCGGCACTCCGTACTTATGGGGTGGCCGTAGTATTATGGGTATAGACTGCTCGGGCTTTACGCAGGTTGTGTTTAAGTTGCAAAACATCGCTTTACCAAGAGATGCTGCCCAACAGGCGGAAACCGGAGAAAGTATTGGTTTCTTACAGGAAGCGCGTTGTGGCGATCTGGCTTTTTTTGATAATGACGAAGGCTATATCAACCATGTAGGCATTCTGCTTAACGAACATACGATCATTCATGCTACCGATACCAGCGGTTGTGTTGTAATAGACGCTATCGACAATGGCGGCATCATCAGCCGCAGATTGAGAATGCGCACCCATAAGCTTCGTTTGTTAAAAAGAATACTCAGATAGCCAGCCTTGCAGCGACACCTAATGTTGCGTTAATCATAATCTGTCGATTTGAACGCTCTTAGTTTCTTAATGAACCCGCGATTGCAGCTTTCTGGTTTTACCTTTTAACTTAACACTGGTACCTTTGCAAAAATATTCCGGCATTGAAAAACATACCCTTACTATTACGTTACCTGGCTCCTTATAAGGGTAAAATTGTTTTATACTTTTTTACAGCGCTGCTTTCGGTTGTTTTCTCGTTGTTTTCTTTTGCTATGCTGGCGCCGGTCTTACAGGTGCTTTTTAACGGCAAACAAAAGCCGGGGACAACGGATACCGGTTTCATATCCCGTGCTACAGAATTTATTCACAACATTATACTGGAGCAAAGCCAGTTGCGGGCCCTCTCCTACGCAGTAATTATGTTCGTATTGGCTACAATACTCAAAAATCTGTTTATCTAATGCTCCTTGCTCATATTAAAT
>JBEBWN010000343.1:0-4699 GCA_040392235.1 Taibaiella helva
ATTCGCGTATATTAAATGTATTTCTCTGAAGTTCTAGCTCTTTTTTTTCGAAACGGGTAGTGCTTTTTGAAGAGATATGGTCGGTAGTAACTTTTTTTAGGGGTCCGGTGGGCAACACGCCAATATAAAGCTGCTTATGAAGAAGACCTGCAGGATAATAGGAACGGAAGGTTTTATGTTCATAGGATAGACAGGATATGCGATAAATCAAAGGTAATAAAATGGTGCGCTATATGCGTTGTTTCAAAACCAAATGTGACGATATAGGTATTTGTGCTTAGCCTTTGCTTCTGTTTTTAAGTTTTTGCGCTCATTGTTTGGGAAGAAGAATCTGTATTACTTTGTTTATTGATCGAGTCGCAGCTTATTCAATCGTTTTTCTACCACTAAAATCAATAATATGACAAAATTTTACTTGAGTATATTGCTTGTCTTCCTCGGGCATTTAACTATGATAGCACAGCTTCCTGATTATAATAAACGTGCAGATTTTTTGAAGGCAAATGCCAATTGGGTTTTCGGAAAAGGGGCTGGCCTGGATTTTAATAATGGTGCTGCGGCTTCTTTTTCTACAGCGATGTTTTCAGAGGAGGGATGTGCGGCTGTTTCTGATCCGTTGACAGGTAAACTGCTGTTTTATTCCAACGGAGGCAAGGTTTGGAACGCACGCCACGAGGTGATGCCTAATGGCCGAAATCTCTTGGGTAATGCCAGATACCAATATAAGTACATTAAGAATAGCCAAGGTGACACTGTAAATATTGATACTACCGTTATTTATTCTACAGTGCAAGGAGTTAGTATCGTACCGCTTCTTAATGAACCAGGTAAATATTATTTGTTCTCTTTAAGCGGACTGACCAGCGGAGGGCCGAAGCCCGAAGGAACACTGTTTTATAATATCGTGGATATGAATTTAAATAATGGCTTGGGTGATGTGATTAACGGAAAGAAAAATATAACGTTAGACCGGGATACTCTTGCCGAAGCTATGGTTGCTATACCTGGCAATAATTGTGACGTATGGTTGACGGTTCATCATCAGCGGCGAAACGAATTCAGGGCTTACCACATTACTTTGGATGGTATAGATCCGAACCCGGTTGTGTCTTTGTCCGGTTACTTACCCGGCGACAATTATTTTATAGGCAGTATGGCGGTAACACCTGATCGCAGTAAAATCGCCATTACCGCCATGGGCGCGGGCGTTTTACTAGGTCATTTTAATCCTGCTACAGGTATAGCTAGCGGCCATTTCCTAGCCAATTACGGCAGTAGCTTCTTGGGGGTTTGTTTTTCACCGGACAATAGTAAGATGTATCTGGCAGCAGCTGACCATTTAGCGCAGCTGGATATAAGTATTTTTGATACAATAACAATATTGTCTTCTGTTAAGCAAATAGTTAACGCCCCAACTGCACATCGTTTTTTTCTACTTCGACTATATAACGATACGATATACCTTGGTGAAAAAAGAACCAATACTAGGGGCGTTACCCATGTCAACCGCATTAATAGACCCAATTTAGCAGATACAGCCTGTTCTTACCAGGCCAAAGCCATTGTCTTGACCTCTGGTGATACCTCTTTAGGTTATCTGGACAATGAAGTAGCCATTGCTTACCCACCTGATACTGCATTGGGCTTGCTTTTAGATACTCTGCTATGTAGTCCTAGCTATACGCTCGGGGCCCCGGAAGGATTTGTAGGTTATGTATGGGAAGATGGTAGTACTAGTGCCAGGCGAGAAGTAACCGTCGCCGGCGTATACAAGGTATTGTCACGGGATGCCTGTCATTCCAGGATCGACAGTTTTGTTGTTAGGGGACTAGGTTGGGAGTCGCCGATCATCACAATAGATCTGAGTACATTACGTACTTTATCATCGTACGAAAGTTATCAATGGTTATTGGACGGGCAGGCGATAGCAGGGGCAACAGACAGCGCTTATATGGTAACCGAGAACGGTAAATACCAGGTGGTGGTGAAAAGAGGTGGTTGTAGCGACACTTCTGATGCCTATGTCGTAACCAACGCGGAAGATAATGTGGAGGAATTGAAAGCTATAAACCATTCGATTAGCGTATATCCTAATCCAGCCAAGGATATAGTGCATATTCGTGCGCCATTTTCCTTAAGTGCCCGGTTACTGGCTATTGACGGCAGTACGGTACAGCATTGGCAAGATATTGAAAAGTTTTCGCTCAAACTTCTACCGGATGGACTATACTTCCTTCGCCTGATGGATAAAAGCGGCAGATTATTAAAAGTGGAAAAAATAGTAATCAGACATTAATACAAATTAAATCGTTGACGGGGATAGTCTTTACTGGCTGCAATAATATAGGTAAGCAATTAGTGAACTTCTTCCTCATTTTGAGCATTTTTTTCCCGTCCTTAATCCAGTCTATGAATATTACTTATTGAAAAGCAGGTCGGTGTGATTTTGGCATAGTATTACGGCTATATAAGTTATTTAACACTTAAAATCACGAAAAATGACGCAAAATCTGGAAGGCATGACTGTGGCTATATTGGTAGCCGATGGTTTCGAAGAAATAGAACTGAAAAGCCCCAAGGAAGCTTTGGAGCAGCAGGGAGCTATGGTCGATATTATTTCGCCCAATAAAGACCTGGTCAAAGCTAAAGAAGGCAACGACTGGAGCAGGGATTACCAGGTAGATAAACCACTCGACGATGCTTATGCCGGCGATTATCATGCCTTGCTTTTACCGGGAGGCGTCATTAATCCCGATAAGCTGCGGACAAACGAACAGGCCCTGGCCTTCGTGAGCGATTTTTTTGCCCATGGCAAGCCGGTAGCGGCTATATGTCATGGCCCCCAGGTATTGATCGATGCTGAAGTCGTTTCCGGAAAAAGGATGACCTCGGTGGCAGCTATCCGAAAGGACCTGGAAAATGCCGGCGCACAATGGGAAGATGCCGAAGTGGTAGAGGACAGCGGCCTGGTTACCAGCCGTACCCCCGAGGACTTACCCGCATTCAATCAAAAAATGGTGGAAGTATTCAGCCAGGTTGCACTCAATCAGGGATAACTGTTTTAAGTATTAGGCACCAGGTATTATGTATTTAATAAATTAGACCTGGTGTCTGGCCAAGTGTACTTTTTCGGCTTATTATTACATAACTGATTGCTCATCATCCTGTTGTTAATTTGGGTATTGCCTTTTCAGCTTTGACTTAACACTGGTATATCAACATCCCTGCTGCAGGCGTCTAAACCGGAAGTGCCGGGCTACAGCCTTATTAAAAAAACGGCCTTTAGAGCGTGCAGCTTTAAAGGCCGTATATATAGCAGGCGGTACCTTGTAGTAAATATACACCTCGCCCGATCGGAAAATAATGGTTAGTGTTTCGTGCTCGTCATTGTAAAAACTTGATTTAATCACAGAGGAAGGCATAGCCCGGTGTTTCCCTTTTCAACAGCCCCGAACCGGAAATGTTCGATAGTAATACAGGGCAGGACGGATATGGAGAGAGTAGGGGATGAGTCAAAAGTTTAAATGTACTATGTATTATGTGCCATGTAACAAAGTTGCCAAAACGGAAATCGATCAAAATCGAATATCTTATCATAGCAAAATACCAGAACTCAATTACAGAATATACCCATGAAAAGGGGGATTTATTTTTACCGATTTACTTAGTAACCACTAATGTAATGATTTCTAACAATGCAGTAGTTATTTAGCAACCCCTATATATTTGCTGGCGAGCGAGTTCTGTCGTGTACCCCTGTGTATCCCTTCCTCTACAGTCGGTCCAAATGATCTACTGTGCGCTCATTGGTTACATTGCCCGTATTTAAGGTACTGGCCGGTTCAAATAACAGAACGGAGACTTCCGACTCGGCTACCGGCCTGTGTTCCACTCCCCGAGGCACAATAATGAATTCCTGTTCGCCGATGACCTCTACCCGGTCCCGGTATTCCATCCTGAGGCTACCTTTCAGTACCAGGAAAAGTTCGTCTTCATTATCGTGCTTATGCCAAACGAAGGGGCCTTTTAATTTGACCAGCTTCACCTGCTGGCCGTTCAGCTCACCGACAATCTTTGGTGACCAGTGCTCGGAAAAAAGGGCCAGTTTCTCTGCTATATTTACTTTTTCCATCGAAAAACATCTATTTGTTTAAGAATGACTCATGATCTTCTTCCGGTGTTGTTCTCCCCACCTGCCCATTGCGTCCAATACTTCCTTCAACGTTTCGCTATAAGGTGTTAAAGCATATTCTACTGTAACGGGTTTGGTATCGCATACCGTGCGGGTGACCAAACCGTTTAACTCCATTTCCTGTAATTCCTTTGAAAGTATTCTCGGGGTTATTTCCGCTTCGCGCGATAATTCCCGGAAACGTCGTTTACCCTTCATTAAAATGGTCAGCAATACCAGTTTCCATTTGCCACCTACCACATCCAGGGTATCGCGTATCGCTAATCGCGCCTGTTTACAACCTTCTTCTGTATGCATATTTGTATAAAAAGAAAAATATAGTCAAAGAATAACAATCAGAACATTAGCATCCTGTAAAGGCACCTATGCTCCTGTTTCGTAAAATTTGCGTTGTCTCATCAACAAAAGTATAATCACGCGGGCTTTAGACTTTTGATTTTGCCTTTTTGCTTTTAACTTAAGATAGTGATAAGTTAAGCATAATTTGTCGCCTTGAACATTCTTAGT
>JBEBWN010000344.1:0-4682 GCA_040392235.1 Taibaiella helva
GACTTTATAACGATACGATCTATTTATCGCATCTCAATCAAAACACCCTTTGCCGCATTGTGCAACCCAACCTTGCAGGAGCAGCCTGTGGTTTCCAGGTCGGTGCGGTGAACCTTGCTGCCGGAACAAGCAGCATGTATAATTTAGGCTCGGATATTGTATATGCTCTGCCGCCTGATACAGCTAAGCAGCGTGCCTTGGACACGCTTATTTGTACCAGTAACGAGGAAGGCGCATTCGAAAAGCCTTTAATCCTTAAAGCCAGTACAGGATATTATGCCTACGAATGGAATGATACCACAACCGACCCCGAAAAAGTCATTTCGAAGCCTGGTACTTATTGGGTATTATGTAAAGACCTTTGTCATTCCAGGATTGATACCTTTCATGTAAAACAGGTAAATGTTTTCTTTTCCCTGGGTAATGATACTACCCTTTGCGACCAGGCTTATTTTGTTCTGCGCGTCCCCATACCGGATGCCGAATACATTTGGAGCGATGGTAGTACGGATAGTACATTAACAGTCCGGGAATCGGGTGAGTATTTTGTAAATGTGCGTATGGACGGGTGTCGCGCGTCGGATACGATTACAGTGTATGCTAAGTCTTTCATACAGAACCTGGGAAATGATACTACTTTCTGCAAAAGCGACCCGCTGCAAAAGACTTTATGGGCTAATGTTCCGTCGGGAGCAAAGGTGCTTTGGAATACAGGGAGCGAAGAGGAGTCTATTACTGTCCAGGATAGCGGTAGCTACTGGGTTAAGGTTTGGGAATATTCCTGCCTGGGCACTGACACAATAAGGGTAGATAAGGAAATATGTACCTGCAGTTTCGAAATGCCTAATGCATTCACACCTAACGGCGACGGACTCAATGACTTCTTTTTACCTGTTATAGAGACCGGTTGCCCCACGCAGAATTATATGTTTAGCGTGTACAATCGTTATGGGGAACGCATTTTTGCTAATGTTGATCCAACACTTGGATGGGACGGGTATTACAAGGGGCAACCTGCCGATGCAGGATCTTATTACTACGAAATAAAATTTGACGGCGGGACGTATAAAAAGCTCTATTACCAAAAGGGCGACCTGCTCCTGGTTCGTTAAATCCCGGTATACTTGCCTCGTTCTTTTTATAATAATTAATCAATCTACGGATATGAAAAAATATATTTTTTATTTACTGCCTGTTTTCTTTTGCGGTATTTCCTCCACTTTATCAGCGCAACAATTTAAGGTGCGGCAGGGAAGTGTCTCTTTTTCCGTATTGACGCCAGCGCGTGTATTGACCGGTACGGATACCCTGCTTAAGGGCAGTATCGATCTGACGCGGAAAACCTTTTCCTTTCGTATACATGTGAAGGGCCTCTACTTTAATACTCCTTTTTTCCCCGACAAGTCGAACGCAACCGGTACGGAACGTCTACACAGTTACTACCTGGAAAGCGACACCTATCCTTATGCCGATTTTACAGGAAAAATAAAACAATCCAACCTCGACCTGCGCAAGGATGGTGTGTACAAAATGAAAGTCGAAGGAAAGGCTAACATTCATGGCGTTTCCCGCAAAGTGCTACTGGATGTGGATGTGGAAAATAGGGCAGGAGCATTGAAAGTGTACACCGCCCACCAGTTGAAGACTTCTGATTACCAGATACGGAAGCCCGGCGGCCTTATAATCGACTTTATGGAAGAGGTAGATGTACGCCTGAACTGCTTTATGGAGAGAGAAAAATAAATGATCTAGTGACAAGGTAACCATAATTTGTCGCCTCGAAAATCCTTAGTTGCGCTATTTCCAGGCATTATGTAGCTTTTGGGTTTTGCCCTTTTAATGTTAACTTAACACTGGTAGCATGGTCTGGATACGGGCCAGCTGTAATACGGCTGCTGGCATCGTTATGCCCATACACTAACTTGTTGGTCCCCTTTAAAGTGATCTATGAAACATTATAGCTTCTTTCTTCTTCTCCCGATTTTTGTATGGGCAAAACAAGCTCTTGCGCAATATGGTAATATATGGGCTTTCGGCGACAAAGCGGGTGTCGACTTTAACTACAGTCCACCCCGGCCTATTGAAACCGGTATCAACACGAATGAAGGATCGGCAACGATGTGCGATACGCGGGGTAATTTGCTGTTTTATACAGATGGGGGAACGGTATGGGACCGCCATCATAATGCTATGCCCAATGGTACTGATCTGGCTGGAGTAGGAAGGAATATAACGGCCAGTACCTCCCAGGGAGCCTTGATAATACCCTGGCCTGGTAACGAAGGTTTCTATTATATATTCTCGTTAGGTTCCCTGGAATCGGGGTACAATGGCCGGCTATCTTACAGTATTATAGACATGTCGCTGAATAATGGGCTCGGAGATATTGTAGCCGGAGAAAAAGGAAAAATTGTCGCCACGCCCTCAAGATTAACAGAACAAATGACTGCGGTGTATGGCAACACCTGTAATGTATGGTTACTGGTTGCTCAACGCTCTGCGCCAGTGACCTATGCCTATAATGTGGACTATCGCGGTGTAGATACTGTTCCTGTTGTTTCCGAGCGGATACAGGGCGGGGGTATATACGGCGGTTCTATTGGCAGTATGGATGTTTCTCCTGACCGGAAAAAGGTAGCTTTTGCGCATGGTAACCTGGTTCTTTACGATTTTGATGCCGGTACGGGTAAACTCAGTAAGGGGTACAGGCTGGATGCCGGTTTTACGGGGCATTACGGTGTAGCCTTTTCCCCCGACAATTCCAAACTGTACACAGCCACCGGAAGTGTTGCATTCCAGTTTGATCTGAGCTCGAACGATACAATCACTATGACGGCTTCCAGATTGGAAATAGGGGAGGGTTGGGCCGTAAAACGAGGGCCCGACGATCGCATCTACCTGGCCTCCGGTGCCGGTCTGTCCGTGGTGGCCTACCCGGACCTGGCAGGCAGGGCATGCAATTATATCAAAGACGGTTTACCGCTTAAAGAAGGCACTTCTTCTATTCTTGGATTGCCCAACCAGGCTCTGATGGTAACTAATAAAAAGAGTTATCTCAGTTATTATGATACTATAGTCTGTGCAGATTCCTTTTTACTATTTCCCACACTGCAATCCGGTATCAATTATAAATGGCAGGATGGCCAATCCGCCAAACAATACAGCATAGACACTTCGGGCATTTATTGGGTAACCTACCAGGATTATCTGTCAGAATGTAAGGACTATGCAGATACATTTCACCTCAACTTTTCTAAAAACACACGGATCTATACCTCCACTTTTTTAAGGGGACTGTGCAAGGCGGATACATTCCATGTTGCCGCGCGTACCTCACCTGCCTGGAACGAACAATGGCAGGATGGTTCGGCCGGCACCGGGCATATCATACGCGGCGCCGGTGTTTACTGGGTAACTTACCAAACAGATTCCCTCTGCGCTTCCTATGCCGATACTTTTATAGCGGTTTACCCGGATGGCGACCTTAAAGTAAGTTTTGCTGCAGACACACTGATGTGCTTGCAGGATATGCTAATATTAACCAACAATTCGCCTGAAGAATATACCCGTTTTCTTTGGGAACTGGATGATGGAAGCTCTTATTCTGTCAGGCAACCTCAGCATCGTTTTAAAGAAGGCGGTAACTATTATATAAAGCTGAAGGGGTGGATCAGTACACTTTGTTTTGACACTTTTTCGCGTAGTGTTTATGTAGATTCCGTTTATCCGCTGCATTTTGTAGCCGATCGGCATACCCTATGCGTAGGAGAAACAGTACGTTTTTATCCTTTTGCCGATACAGGGAGTATGTGGTTGCAATGGCATTTTTCCGGAACGGAAGATATGATATCCAGGGGCCTATCAGTAATGCAGCATGCTTTCTCTTTACCGGGTACATACCCGGTAACATTAAAATCGGTAAACCGGGCTTGTCCGGATACTTATTTTATCGACACGATCGGGCTATATCCCTTGCCCCTGGTAGACCTGGGAAACGATATTGCTTTATGCCCGGGCGAATCGGTAAAGGTAATTCGTAACAGGCACTCCTCACCCGGAGAAAGTTATAATACACGGTGGAGCACAGGCGATACAACTGCCAGTGTCGAGGTCAGGACGCCGGGCTGGTATAGTTTGACGCTTACCGATAGCGCTTCCGGTTGTGCCGCAACAGGATCGGTATTGGTGAAAAAAGATTGTTATACCGATATCCCGAATGCCTTTACACCCAACCACGATGGTATAAACGATTATTTTTTTCCCAAACAGCTGCTATCGTCTGATGTGCTATCCTTCACGATGGCGGTTTTTAACCGCTGGGGAGAACAGGTATTCTATACTAATAATGAACAGGGAAAGGGCTGGGACGGCAGTGTTAAGGGCAAAGAGCAACCTGAGGGCGTATATATATATGTAATTTCCGTTCAGGTAAGGCCGGGTAGTACAGAACGGTATACCGGAAATCTGACGCTACTGCGATGAAATGCGGTTCAATGAGGAAACTATTGACTTTGAATAAAAATTCTTGGGATAAAACGCTAACGTTGACCGGCATATTTCACCGATTCTCACTGATCAAAAGATATAAATAGGGTCTGCTGTTAAACTCAATTGGGTGCATCCCCCAGTGTATAAAGTATCCGCTATACGAAGTTAGATGATCAGGAAAGATCCAATGTCTG
>JBEBWN010000345.1:0-4676 GCA_040392235.1 Taibaiella helva
GCGGTGCTCCGTACTGTTGATGGACGGGAGTTGCTACGGGTTGAACAGGCAGCGCGCATCAATTTGTCCGGATGGGCCCAGGGCTTGTATATATTGCAGCTGCTGCATGCCGACGGGTATTTGTACAAGGAGGAGAAGCTGTTGAAGTATTAACGTTCCAAGATAAATGATGGGGTACGGGCTGTCGTTATCGAAACCGGCAGCCCTGTTTTTTTAGGATAATAGTATCAAATTGCCGCTCCGCAAAGCCGCCCCCTTTTGCGCTAATATTCTATAGCCTCTGACCATAACGCGGCTATCCTATATGGGGTCTGCAATGGGTCTGTTGCTTCCCCGTTTGTGCCGATAATACGGGGGGCTTTTCAGGATTGCGCTTTCCTGTGGCCTCAACAACGCTTATTATCCGCTGGCAAGACGTCTTGATAGGACGGTGTGCCGACTTTTGCATTCATGCTGCCATTCTGGCTATCCTTTTCCCTCATTTCTCGTCCTATCGCACCGAAGCTTTGGCTGTAGTGTAGCGAAGGAGAAAGCGCAGTGGAGATATCCCGGCTGGCCTTGCCAGACCCCGTTTTTGCCAGTATATTGTATGTACTTCCTACACATGCTTAGGGGATTGACTCCACAAGGTCGGCAGGACGCATTGATGGGGCGGTCTCCATCCGAACCAAAGGCATACGCAGCTCATCGGAACAGAGACAGCTTCCTGCTTCGCTGTGGCGTAGAGAACGTAAACTAAGGCAGGGTGGATTCCTGACGACCAATGCTCCTGCATCCGTATCTGTTACGCTAATTCAAGAACGCTTGCTATTCCTCATTATGCTATCATTTTTTGCAAAGAATAAGCACGTCGGCATGATGCGTTGATTGGGCAATATGTGCGCTTTGGCAGCTTCTTGTTTCGCTGTGCTACTTGTCGATTCGGCTTGTGTTCAGTATGTTTTATTGGGGACTACATTTACAGAGTCGGGGACTTATATCTTGCGTACGCCTAATACCGCAGGTTGCGACAGTGTAATTACACTTAAACTGACGATCCCGGTCTTAGAGCCGATCATTAATGTGGAAGGTTTGGTATTAGGTGTTGTAGAAGCCTATAGTAGTTATCAATGGTTTTTGAACGGAACATTGATACCCGGAGCTACGGATCGTGAATATATCGTTACCGAAAATGGGGATTATACGGTAAAGGTAACCAATGTAATGGGTTGCGAGGGTTTGTCGGCCGTATATAAGGTTACTAATGTACCTCTTGGTATACGGGAGTCGAATTTATGGGCAACGCACATCAGGATATATCCTAATCCGGCTTCCATACAACTAAATATCAGTAACGCAAGCGGTGCCATATTGCAACAGGTTGATGTTATCAATGTGCTGGGGCAGGTTGTGCACAGTCAGCCGCTCCGGTCTGCGAGGATGGAGCAATTGGATGTCCGTCAATGGGCTCCCGGTTATTATATATTACGTATGCAAACTGATCGGGGTGTAGTTGTCCGGCCGTTTGAAGTTTTGTGATGCTTATTTTTTCCTATTACCACTGGTTTAGTATACCTTGTTGGCTTAGTGAATTGTAGCTTGTTACTGGTTAATGTATTACGGCTATCGTGTTTTACCGTTCTTCTTTTGACTTGGTAGTAGTTAATCCGATCTGTTTTCTTTGCCGGGACCGAAAGTTCAGGCAAAGCTGTTTAGTGATCATTGGGCAATTTTAAGAACGTTTGCTCCCTGTTATGCTACCATATTGCAAGAAATAGACCGCTCAGCAAGATAGGGACAAGTACAGAAAGCATGCAATACTGCATCGCTCCTCTACCCGTTCTATTGATGTTCCGATACAAGCGGGATACCCCGAGGGCGCTTATGGGGTTACTTCTTGCATCAGCAGGATTGCGAGGGCTAACCAGGACTCGTTGCCGCCCTGGGCCTTGTCGAAGGGGGAACCTCCCCTTTCGGTAGCTAGAATCTGCGATACACTGTTTACAAAGCCCTGGCCAGTGTATAGCGCAATCCCAGGAAGAAACGTATGCCTTGGTTGGGACCATAAACATAGGAAGGGTCGAAGGTTAGCCCGTAAGGATTATCTGCTGTTGCCATAGCTTGGCCCCGGGCGTCGAATTGTACGTTTTTGTCGAAGGGGTCGAACGATCGGGCAATGATAAAGGGATTGCCCTTATTGGGTGTCCAGTTGAGCAGGTTCTTTACCCCTCCGTATATTTCGATGCTCTTGCCTAGTTGTTGGGTGAGCTGTATATTCTGGATACTCCACCAGGGCGAATATTCGCGTCGCGGATCCTGATCACTGAGCAGGGGAAGACGCATAGGACCATAGATATTACCGGTATAGTCGATGCTCAACCCAGAATTACGGAAGGTATAGTTGATGCTCCAGGTACCGGTGAACCTTTCTGCAAAGAGCTGCCGCATGGTATTACCATCTATTGTGTTCTGCACATCCATGGCGGTAGCGCCCGCCCGTATTTTCAACCACATAGGAATACTGATGTCCAGGTTAGCAGAAAGACCCCGGGATCTAGCATGGCCCTCGAGGTGATTATAGAGGATTTTGTTCGGGTCGGTATCGTAGTCGGGAATGATTTTGTTGGTGAAATAGGTATAGAATGCGGTTGCATCCAGGCTTACAAAAGCATCGCCTATAAAAATCTTTTTCACAAAATTGATATTGGCATTCCATGATCTTTCGGGTTTTAGGGCATTGATGAAGACCACCTGTCGCGCGCCCGTTAATGCAGCATGATCTTCGGTGAAGACATTGGCTACGCGGTATCCGTTGCCTAGACCCAGTCGCAAGATATTGTGCCGGTTAGCGGAACTCCATTTATAGTTCAGTCGCGGGGTAAGGATGCTGCCATGTAGCGAATTGTAATCGTATCGCAGGCCCACCAGCAATTTATGTTGGGCATGCAGACTGAGCTCATCCTGGAGAAACAGGCCGGGTAAACGCGTATGTGCAGGCTGATTCAGGTTGAGGTTGTCGGCAGCGGCTGTTGCCGGTGTGTTGTCGTCGTAATAGGTGTATCGGTAGGTCAGGCCGCTCAGCAGGTCGTGTTTGCCGAGGACTTTATTCCAGGTCAGTTGCCCAAAGGCGATATACTGGCTGGCCAGGTAGGGCATGTCGCCGTAAACGCTGTTCTGCTCATGGCCATTAACGCTGAACTGGAACATAATATGCTCTTTAATGGGAAGTTGGTAGTTGCCAAACAATTCCCAGCGGCTGGTATAAATGCTTTCGGCATAGACTTGGTCTGAACCCCTGTATTTTTTGGACCAGTTCATTTCGCCCCCCCATCGGTCTTCATAGACATATCTTCCGGCCACTGTAAAAAGCCTGTTGTCTTTCCGGTCGATACTCCATTTGTTAAACAGGGAAACCCGGTTCTGCAGGGTTACATCGGTAAAGTTATCCTTATTGTTATCTATGGGGTTCTGGTAATTAAAATAATTCAACCCGAACAAAGCCTGGGCCCGGGAGCCCGCTTTAAATTTGGCGGAAAGATCGGTATTGACCTCAGCCCAGCTGGTGGCAAAAACATCGGCCGACAGGAGCGGGGCATTAAGCGGACTTTTGGTGATGATATTGATCAGCCCGCCTACCGCCTCGCTGCCATATAGTGTGGATGCGGGACCCTTCACCACCTCTATACGATCGATAAGTGATTGCGGTATGCCACTCAAGCCATACACGGTAGACAGACCGCTAACAATGGGCATACCGTCGACCAGGATCATGGTATAAGGGCCTTCCAGCCCATTGATATGAATATCGCCCGTATTACAGATGTTGCAGTTCAGTTGGGGACGAACACCATTGATATTCTGCAGCGCGTCGAAAATAGAGGGCGTAGGATTGGCCTTAAAGAAGCGGGCGCTATAGACCTCCACCGGCACCGGGCTGTCCAGTTTCGATACCTCTTTCATAGTGCCTGATACAACGACTTCCTGTAGCACGCCCTTTTCCGGGGACAGGACAATATCCTGATTTTTATAGTCTTCACTTATAGTAACATGGTGTTCATAATGCAGAAATCCCATATAGCCGGCTTTCAATAACCATGTGCCATTGGGGAGACCGTTGAGTTCGTATCTGCCTGTGCTATCGGAAAAAACGCCTTTTTGTAGTTGAGGGATGCTTATACCGGCACCTTCCAGGGCCTTACCTTCCGGATCGGTAATATAACCCCTGATGCTGCCCGTTTGTGCCTCGAGGGAGAAGGTTATCAGGCTAAAGAGTAAGGTCATTCCTAGTTTTTGTAAAAAAATCATCGTCTCTATGTTCAATGTTATGGTTGCGAAATTAATAATTTAGATTAGTCTAACAAAATTAATTCAAAAATCTAAATGTTGTTGGCAGATCCGGGATGTATGGATTAAGGGATGATTTTGCACATAACTTTGCAGGGTTGCTTCGTACCCTTCGGCGGGAAATTGCCTGGGTACTGTTCCGGAAATTTAGTCCAGCTGCTTCTTTCTGATACATAATGTTACCGGCAACTCATCCGGAAAACTTAAGTTGCGTCGCTATGTTCAGGGCTGATCAATGAACCGCTGCCGGCATGGCAGCAAAGAATAAGGTGTTGTGGCCGGCACCTGGTACTGGATTTTATACTTCAAGCGGGATAGTTTTCGGCTTTTGGGTAGGAAAGAAATGGGATTTA
>JBEBWN010000346.1:0-4660 GCA_040392235.1 Taibaiella helva
AGTTTCACATGAACTACAAGCAAACTTAGAAATCCTTAAGTTAATGACATTGGGTCTAATACCTTCTTATTTTCCAACACATACCTATTTGTGGGGCGACTGGCACTACAGCAGTGTCTTTGGTCCGGAAAGGGCTGCTTTTATCAGCCCTACGCATTCGGCTTTGGCATCGGGCATACTATTTACCATACACCACGACGCACCGGTTACTCCCCCTGATCTGATTACTGCAGTATATGCAGCGGTAAACCGGAAAACACGATCGGGAAGAGTTCTGGGGCCGGATGAGCGGATCAGTCCCCTGGAGGCGCTCAAGGCAATCACAATCAATGCCGCTTACCAATACCATGAAGAGGAGTTAAAGGGATCAATTAAGGTGGGCAAAATGGCCGACCTGGTCATCCTGGACCGGAACCCACTATCGGTACCAGCAGCCGAGATTAAGGACATCCAGGTTTGGGAAACCATAAAAGAAGGTAAATCTGTATACCGGCGCGGGAGATAATTTAATCATCTATATTCTATTGCTGAATTTCGTTCAGGATAATCCGACGATGCCGTTAGGCTTTAATGCTTATTTTGCTTTAACGGTCTTTCTGAGCAGCTTTGCGCGATTGTATTCGAAGTTCATGCGGGCGATACATAATACCGATACATGCTGCGGGCATTCGACGCTACAGGCATAATACCCTGATGGTTGAACAAGGCGGCCCTTACCTGCCCTGCAAGCCGTTTGGGCATGTCCGGTAGAAATATATAGATTGGCCAGCGTCCGGAGCATTAGGCTCATTCCTTATTTTTGTCCATTACTATGATGTTTCTGATAAAACCGCTGCCTTTATTGTCATTTCTGCTCCTGTTGACCTTCCCTTTTTCTCTCTACGGACAAGGAACCTATGTTTTTGCCGGGACATTTAACCGGGATAAACAAAAGGAAGGGATTGTTGTCTACAAGCTGGATACCATCAGTGGAAAGCTGACGAAGATTTCTTCGGTATACGGAATATTGAATCCATCCTATATTGCTATCGGTTCGGACAGCAATTACCTGTATGCCTGTACGGAAACACAGACCCAGGGTTCGGGGTATATTAACAGTTTCCGGTTTATAGCCGAGACGGGTACCCTTTGTTTATTAAACCGCCGGAAGACGAGCGGAGATAACCCGGTATATCTTTCAACAAGTAAAAACAATAAATTTTTGTTGTGTACCAACTATACAGAATCAGGTTTGGATATCTTTCCCCTGTTAGCGGACGGACAATTGGACGATCGGTCACAGACTTTTTTATATAAAGAGGGCAGCCATGCTACAGAAAGGCAAAACAGATCGCATTGCCATTCTGTGATTTTCTCACCGGGCGCCAATTATATTTTGATTCCCGATTTGGGCGCTGATATTATACGCTCTTACCGGTTCCTGGAGTCGGCGCAGGCACCTGTAGATACAACTTGTTACCAGGAGCAAATGGCGAGCCCGGCCAGTGGTCCACGTCATATTTGTTTTCATCCGGACGGAAAAAGTGTTTATTGCGTTGAAGAAATTGGTGGTTCATTAAGTCATTATGCTTACCGTGAAGGTAGTCTCCGGCTTATAGAAAGGGTAATGTTGCACGAGGGCGCGCATGGAGATTACAATAGTGCTGATATTCATGTATCGGCTGATGGCAAATTTTTGTATGCCTCTAATAGAGGTACTGAAAACAACCTGGTTATTTTTGCTATTGAAAGCGATGGGAAGCTACGGAGGGTGGGCTTCCAGCCAACACTGGGCAATCATCCGCGCATGTTCGCCATAACCCCTGATGGTAGCTTCCTAATTGTAGCCAACCAATTGAGTAATAACATTGTTGTGTTTAGGAGAAATAAAATAAATGGTAAATTAAAACCTGTCCGGCAAAAAATAAAAATAGAAAACCCCTCCTGTATCCAGACCCAGGTATACTGATATTACTTTCGGAAAGAGCTGGCTATTGCCGGAGCTGCATAAAAAGAAGACTGATGCCGTATAAATTATTACAAGGACAACACTATCTAAAAACGGCATACCTGCCTGGTGCATTCTTCTTCGGTTCTTCAGGGTAAGTAGGTCATTTTTATATTCATTAATTGAAAGTCCGGCAGCGAGGCGCCGAATAAAAGATCATTTCCCGGAAGAGCCTTAAAGCGTATGCGTTTTTCCATGCAGCCATTGACAAAAAGATGGTAATTGCTTCCATATTTCCGGATAGCTATGCTATTCACGCCCTTTAGCTTCGGGTACAGGTAGCAAGATTTGCGACGGTCCTTTTTATGATTACCTCCCTGGCAATGGGTTAGCTTTATATATTTTGGGGCGATAGCAAACCAGGTGCTGCCGCCGGAGGAGTCGTCAGACCCTATATATATGCGGGCGCCGTGCTCATAGTTTTGAGCCGACTCAGGAATCTTCAGTTTTAATTCCAGTTCAAAATTTTTTGTAAAGTCCAGGTTCTCTATACAGAAAGAGCTGTCGCAATCCGGGTTGATGGGGTCGATGCGCTGTATAGGATATAAATCAGTATCAGCCAACGAACCGTGATAAGCATTTTGCAGAACAGAATATTGCAAAAAAGGTCTTATGCCCGTATAATTAACCTGCAACGGATCTTTTATTTTAACACCATCGGGTATCTTCAATTCGGTTTGTCGTACGAGCATCTGATCCGCTCCGTTACGCATTATTTCGTTGTATTCAGCTACAAGCCATTCATTCCACCAGTTTTGCAATTCCTGGTTCCTACCCTGCAGGGTTTGATCGCTATACCGTTTATGCAGGGAATCACTGAATAGGACTATAGCGGAATATATGCTGTCGGTTTCATGACATACATTGCTTTTGTATGGATAGGCCCCAATAGTATTATGCAGCCGGTGATGCGCTATGAAGGTAATGAGGCCGCGCCCTTTTTCATATGCCAGGAACCGTTCTATTTGCTCGCTGGTGGTATGAGTAAGATAGCTGTTATCTGGCTGCCAGACATAGTATTGAGAACGGAGCAGGTGATGCCTGCCGGTGCTATCGTCTTCGTGGATAATGCGGGCGGAAAACCCGGAACGGTCATATTGAGTGTTTTTAAAGCGGCAGTCGGTGATCTCATAGAGTTTAGCGGCCGGTTGCGCTGTCTCTTTTCCTGATTTTTTTGCAAAGGTGATCGTAGATGCCATGAAAAAGGCACATAATAAGCCGTATTTAATCATTTTTTTGCGCGTAAGGTTATATAATATGTTATAGCCAGGCAATATAGGCAAAATATGTTTTGAACGCACCTACGGGGTAACCTGTATCAATGGTTGTCCCATTGGAGACGTTGTATAGGGAAAAGGAGGGTAACAGAAGGGGAACCTAAGTATATATACGTAGATATCCTTTATTAAGGGTAATTAATTTTATCCAATCATTTTTCAAGCATTAAATAACAATGAATAAAATTTTAAAGAGAATTGGCCTGCTGGCCGCCGCTTTTGCCAGTCGTGGCGATATGTATGCGCAATACCAGCGAATGAATATAATGGAAGAATTCACCAGCGCGCATTGCGGCCCCTGTTCGCAGGCCAACCCCGGCTTGCTCAAAATGGTAGATAACAACAGCGAAAAAGTTCTCCTGGTAAAATACCAGCATAAAATACCGAAGCCCGACCCCATGTATAATCAAAACCGGGCAGATGTGGATGTACGAGCCGGCTATTATAGCGTAAATTTTAATCCTTTTGGGGCGTTAAACGGAGGCGAGCTTGGCCCTGGCAACCAGTATCCTAATCACGTAGGTTATTTGACCCAAAGCCGGATCAATTCTTTGCCGGCCGATGCTGCTTTTGAAATGGTGATCGATGCCCGTTTAAATGAAGCCAAAGATTCTATACAGGCTACGGTTAAAGTAACGAGTGGCACGGACTACGGCGATGTTTCGGCCTCCTCTTTGAAATTACATGCCTTACTGGTGGAGGACCTTCATTTTGAAGAAATGCCCGGGACGAACGGGGAAAAGGATTTTGAGCAGGTGGTACGCAAAATGTATCCCTCGGCAATGGGTACGGTCCTGTCGGGCAACTGGGTGGCCGGTACCAGCGAAACCTACATTATATCCGGAGCGGTACCCTCTTATGTAAATGTGAAAGGCGGTAACCTGAAGTTGGTGGCCTTCCTGCAACGTGATGAGGATAAAGTGGTAGAGCAGGCGGCTTTATTTGCTATCAGCGGTACCACAGGGTTAAGACAGGTAACAAATACTTCCGGTATGATATTATATCCCAATCCGGCAGAAGACCTGTTGTATATACGTTCGGGGTCGTTTACCCAGGAAAAAGTTACCTGGAACATTGTTACTATTGATGGTAGGCAGATTGCGGAAGGTAGTGCAGTAGCCCATGGCGGCGAAGCGGAGTTGCAGATACCGGTAAACGGATTGAAGGGAGGCGTTTACCTCGTGCGTCTGCAATCCGGCGATCAATATTGGATACACAAATTTGTGAAGCAGTAAGGTGCTGTTGTTAAGTTAAAATTTAAAAGGCAAAGCCAAAAAGTGACTGTACGATTGATTTGATCCTACTGTTCCGTCAAAGTGAACACCAAAAGCCGCCATACTTAAATCAAAAGTAAAACGGAAAGAATTAAGATATGACTAAGTGGGGGTGTTAAAAC
>JBEBWN010000347.1:0-4624 GCA_040392235.1 Taibaiella helva
CCTGCTCCATCCAAATCCCCCGCAACGACCACCAGGTCTTACGCGGGCACAGCCGATAGTATCCGATCAGCATTCCGCCGATGCGGGGGGAGGAAGAAATCATAGTTCGTAATCGTAAGCTGAGAGCAGCTCTGCAATACGCGCTTCAGCTAAAATCATAGCATTTGAAGCACCTACAACGCCTCTTACATGTGCTTTACAACTCAACGAAACAAAAGTTTCAACACCGTCAAAAGATTCGACAACCGGATCGGCTTTGCGGATATCCTCTTCGTTCAAGTCTGCGCGAATAGCTGAGGCAATTAGGCTGGCATTCCCGCTCACTGCAAGAGCCAATGTAGTCTGAGGGCTATAGGTGCGTGACTGATTACTGGTGATATGCCACTCTACTAAAGCTTTAGCTAGTGCTCTGATTAAAGTTTCGCGTCGTTCAGCCGGGCAAATCAAGCGCTCACCATTTTTTGAAAAGACCCAACCTTGTTTTTGTAGTTTTTCTAAGGCGTCACTGGTTAATTCTGGTTCATGCTGATTAATTGAAACACTGAATAGGCGAGAACGATCAATAGCAATATCGTAGATAAACAAACCTGTTGTACGAGCATGATCGGGAATCCAGTTCCGTCTTGGAAGGGTTCGCTGATTGCTTTGCAGAAAATCGCTAACAGCCTCTTCTGACAACTCTTCCCCCTTGGCATTTAATACACGTACAGGGTGTTGCTCTGGTCGATCACTACGATCAAAAGTGAGATTTTCAGATGTGAGATTTACCAAAAGTGGGTGTAAAGGACGCATGGCGGAGACAGATAATGGACTGCGGCGTTTTAACGTAACCACTCCCGGTCGGGCGCGCATCCAACCACCAATCAATTGATCGGCGTAGGCAGGGTCGCAGGGTGACCAGGGTTCTTTATTACTCAACTCATTTTTAGCGGTAATCTCATAGTTGAAAGTTATTGGTGCACGTTGTTCACTGAGTTCATCTGTCAAGAAATCCAATATCGAACGTTTTAATTGCTGTCCGCTTGAGTAGGCAACGTATTTGCCATGCACGGGATCATAATATTTTTTTTGCCCTTCCTGAACAGAAAAAACGGTATGTTCAACAGCTTTCAGTCCACGTAAATACAGATATGGTTTCATAGTTTTTATTTCGTTTAGTATAAAATTAGATTTGATTAGTCGGCTTGAGCGACCGCATATTTAAGTTTCAACAGAGCGATGAATAGCGGAAAATCAGTTGCAGGCATTAAGATAACAGTGTCGGCAAGTTCATCGAAAGTTGTCTTTTCGGAGCTGTAGCTTCTGACAAGCTCTGCTAACCTTTCGATAAACTGGCGTCGGTGAGGAGATTTGATTAGCTCATCCACCGCATTACTATTTACTTTTTTGGCCCGATCTCCCTGATTGGCATAGTCTTTAAGAACTGACGCAATCTTCCTGGTCAGTTCAATCAGTTGCTGGTTGTTTAACATTGCTATAATCCAAGTTTGATATACGGTATAAGTGATTAATATTGGGTCGCTTTTGTCTTTGGGTATTTTGAAATGCTTTTCTTCCTTGCGGTTCCCAGGTATGTATTCTCTTAATTGGCGGGGTTCTAAAGCAGGAATACCGATTTTGCCAAGTTCACATGCTTTCTGAAAGCCAAATGCAGTATCATATAAAGTTCTGAGTGAATCAGCATTCTTTACAACTTTCGATTCGCGACAGATTTGTTGATAAAGCTCTTCCAGAAAACGAACAGCGGGCAATTCGACAGAGATAAATCCCACTGTTGTATTCATCTGACTAAGTGAATAAACATAGGTATTGAGCGCTGTATTCGGCATTTTTTCCGCCAAAGCAAAGATCACCTGAATCCACGAGGTAGTTTCTATGCTGGCAATCCCCGTTTTTGAATCTGTTTTAATATTAGGGGCTTTGTTGACAAATGGGTAACCTGGGTCAAAGCGGCTATCAAATACATTTGTGAGCCAATAGCCGTTCCAGGTATTGACCTGGTGAGGCTTCAGGCTTGGCGTTTGATTCATGTATTCCCGATACCTGAACCAGCCGTCATACAGTGCCGACAGGACTTCGTCAGAATCGATCAATAAGTTCAATCCGCCGCTGACTCCTATACCTAACGCAGCTCCAATCCATGAAGCATAAACTTCATCTGGCGTGATTGGCAACGCAATGTCCGTTACTTGTCCCGATGTTCCCGCCGAAAGCTCAGCTGCAGCTCCACCCAGAAAAAACGAACCGTCAGGTGTGTCTTTTTGTATTTTCTCGTGCTGCCCTGTCAACGCTGTTTCCAGTACTGAGACAGAGAGTGGTGTTTTGCCCTTTTGCTTGTAAGCTTGGTCAAACTTGGAGTTGTTGACGTGTTGCAAATACCGTTCGTTTAAAAAAAATAATGGTATATACACTTCATCGTAAAACTCTTTTGCGTTTCTGTTTTTTTTCTGACGTTGATTCACTAATTCAATCAGCCTTCTTCCGATGTATGCAGTATACATATCAAATCATTCGGTTAATTGTAGATGTTTTACTCTCACCTGCTGTCTTTAGCAGTAGCCCGAGGGCCAAATCATAGTGATCGTCGGGGATCACAGTCGGGTAACTTCCCGTTTCCAATCGTCCCCACGTTCGGGCATAGGGGGCAATCGACCGCCATGGCACCGGTATTTCCAAATTTTGTCGAGTTTCTCCGAATGCTTTTAGATAGGTCTCACTATCGGATTTCCGGATACACACAGCGCCTTCAATTTCCAGTGCATCGATTAGTACTGACTTAGATCGGTTGCAAAGTGTCCGCAAGGGTGCGGTATGTACATCAATAGGAGGGATCGCTACTTCACCATAGACCAAATCAATGAGTTGCTGTAATTTACTTTCATGTAATAATCCATCCGGTAGCAGCTCGAAGCTACGTCGCACAACATCGGGGTTGTAGGGTAAAATATCGTTGTTGGTTTGGGGCGGAGCAATCACGCATACTGGACGGTATTTACCTATTGTTTTGTGGGTACGGCGCCGATTCACCCGTCCGAAACGTTGAATTAAACTATCCAACGGAGCTGAGTCCGTAACCAAACGATCGAAGGAAATGTCCAAGCTTACTTCAACTACCTGAGTGGCAATAACCAGACACGAATCTTCGCTTGTGTCGAATTCGGCGATCTTTGACTCCAATAAGGCGCGATCAACCCGACGAAAGCGGCTGTGTACTAGTAAAATTTTTACCCCTGGAAACGCACCTTTGGCCCATTTGTAGCGCTCTTGAGCCGTGGCGACCCGATTTCCTACAAAGAGCACTTTCTCTTGGTTAGCAATAGCCTTCGCCACTTCATTGCGCGCCTGTTTTTCGTCTTTTAATCTTTCGACTGTGTGTCGGTTGAATTTTTCCAAAGCTCTTTTTCCAAATGCCACCCTATAAACCCGACGAGTGCCGCCCAGTACTTTGATGAGTTCTTTCCCCAGAGACGTTGGAATGGTGGCAGTGCCGATGTGCACCCGACAGTTTAGTTTTACTAATTCCTTTACCAACTCGAGCATCATCGACCGGGCCATGTCATCGTAAACATGTACTTCATCTAATATCACATCGCAGCCGGCGATATCCAGCCTAGTGGCTTCGTGTCCAGTGATGCCGAATGCAATGGACGCAATCTGGTGAGGAGTAGTGATTTTTATACTCGCCCCAGGATTGCGCTGAAAAGAGATCTCTTCCTCAACCCGTTTGCCGGCTTCGTCGCGTATATGAATTCGGGAGGCTGCGTGCGCTCTGCGAACGTCAGTTTGCTGTCCTTTTGGCAGGCGTTTTTCTTTCTTCCCATTTAGGTTTTCATCAATTCGGATAAACATGGCGTTGATAGAAGCCTGAAAAGGTAGCGTATATACAACGCGCCCCCTACATCGGCGTAGTAGAAAATCCGTTTTTCCCGCCCCGGTAGGAGCGATTACAAAGGTATGCCGCGCACGATGGTCAGTTCTAAGGAGCGACAGCGGATGTAAATCAGATTTACGGTTATAATAGGATAAATCCGGTATATGATAAAACGACTTAACTAGCGCGGGGGATTTCTCCATGTATTCGGACGCAAAATGGTCAGCTGCCATTAGTACCCCCCTCCACTTCGACCAGCCGTAGTTCATTCGATAGCAGTAATCGTATGCGAAAAGTAAGGCTTCTTTGGCTTCTTCAAGTTCAATGACCCGAAATTTGACGTTGAAGTCTTTGTGTTCAACAATCGGCTTGACGGCAACAGACCATATCGACCAATTTTCAGCATGACGCTCAAATGTTTTTTCAAATCCTTGCCTGTATTTAATCAGGTCAATTATGCCTCGCCCCAGATCTTGGTCTGTGATGGCAGAGGCTGACTTGTGATGTGCCGCTACCATTTCTATTAAAATCGGCCAGTCTTTTTTGTCAAAAAGGGGTAAAAAAAGTAAAGACGATATTTCATGGCGATGCGGTAAAGAACTGATGCGTTCAAAATCATCTACTTCCCTTTTTAATGTTCGCTGGAAAAAACCGTGGGCTTTACCCAAATCGTGCAACAGGGCTCCTAAACGGGCTAATCTGCGATTAAGGCCATGTTGAGTAGCCATAATTGCGATTACATAAGCTACCTGC
>JBEBWN010000348.1:0-4591 GCA_040392235.1 Taibaiella helva
TGCGGCTATCTAATGTATTTTATGCTACCGCAAGCTTTACAATCCATTTTACTGGATTTGCGATATTTTCGCCCTGCATAAATTGGAAGATTTATACAATTACTATGTTGCAATTCAATTGGATGTCAGTTAATCAGCAAGCCCTAATTACTTTACTCGTTTAATGAACCGGTTGTTAAAGCCCCATTGTAAGTTGTATGTTATTGTCTTTTATTGTGTTTTATGATATCCGTAGATCTTAACAAAAATCATTCCCGTAGCGCGCCCATATTTCTTTGAACAGTCAACGGCAGTACACTACTTTATCCCCCTGTAGATCAGCAGCAGGCCAACAACAATCAGTCCGGCATACACATAGTTAAAGAAGGCGCCGTCTTTAAGGCGACTGTTAAAATAGCGTCCCAGGAAAATAGCGGGCAGTGCACCCAGCAGGGCATAACCATAATAAGCTAACAAATCCTGGCCGATCAGTCCACCCCACCAAAAGCCGATAATACCAAGCAGGCTGGCCGGAAGGAAATAGGCCTGTAGCGTAGCCCGGAAGGCTTTTGCCGGCCAGCGCCGCAAATTACCATAAACCACCAATGCCGGGCCATTGATACTGTATGCCCCCCCGAAGACACCGGATAAAAAACCGCAGATAAAAAGCAGCCATTTATTGTCTTCCTGCAAATGCAATATGCTCTTGAATCGCATCGAATAGAGCGAATAAGCAACCAGGAAGAGACCCAGTCCGGTAACGATAATATGCTCGTTGCCATATACCAGCAACAGTAAACCGATAGGTATGCCCAAAGCGGCATATAATACTAACCATTTAGCGCTGTTGAAATAAATCTCCTTATGGTCCTGCAATACGACAATAAGCGCTACCGACACCGACAACAATGCTGCTAAAGGCACAGCAACTTTTGCAGGCACTATCCAAAGAAACAAGGGAACGGCAATCATCGACTCACCAAATCCGAAAGTAGAACGCACCAATGTAGCTATAAAACTAATGATAATAATAAGCGCCACCATGTGCTCCTGTAAAAAATCATGCATTAGGTTCAAAAAACAAGATGAGGCCGCGAAGATAAGCATACCTTCCGATACACTCAGGAAGTGACCCGCTAAACGGGTTACATGACTCATATTTTACTGCGGAACATTTGAAGAGCTGGAGAGCGTCAATATCTTTAACGTTTATAAATACCAAACATGGAGGGAGCCTTCCTATCAGAAGTCAGCAGCAGGATCAAAGAATTCCGGCGGGAAAAAAGACTGACCTTACAGGAACTTGCCGAGCACGCTGATGTGAGCAAGGGCCTGATATCTCAAATTGAGAATGGGCGAAGCATACCCTCGCTTCCCGTATCAGCCCCTAACCATCGATATATAGTCGCTTAGCCCGGAATGAGGTTGTATTGATCCGCAGATCAATACCATTTTTATCTCGCCAGCTTGAATGCTGGCCTGTTCTTTTTACTCCGGGAAAGACAACTAAACACTATATTCCAGGTATAAGTATACCGAAATACCTTCCTCTGGCCGGCTATCTATTTCCATAAAGCCATTTATAGATGTTAATTTTTTTTGAATATCGCTAAATATTCTACTTTCTGTCACCCGTTCTGCTAAAACGCTACCTCCGTTGTCTTCGACGGCTATTAACAGCATTTTTTCCTGCCAGCTTAAAGATATTAAACCTTCGTTGGCACCGGAAGCTATCACTCTATTTTGCACCAGCTCCTGGATGATACGATAAATTATCAGTTCGGTTGTGGCATACAGCCTCTGTATCGGACCTATTTCCATTACCCTGATATTTATGCCGGGAGAAGAGATATTGATTCTTTCACAAAATCCTCTTATAGCAGTACCTATACCATTTTTCACTAAATTGTCGGGCACCAGGTTGTGCGCGGTTCTACGGAGTTTATCTGCAGCTTCGTCGGCCAGTGCCATTGTAACGGCAAAACCAGGCTCTACGCCGATACTTTTCTTATTGCTTTTCAAAGTAACCAAATTCATCTTTATAGCCGCCAGCAATCCCCCAATACCGTCGTGCAGCTCTACCCCTATCCTGATGCGCTCCCTTTCTTCGCCTTCCATCGTGGCCCTAAGCAATTCCAGTGCTCTTCTTTGCCGCACACCGCGTAATATATTAACCTGCCTGTATCGCAGGAAGACCATCGTACTAACCAACAAAGCTATACTCAGCAATATGGCCCGTATCGTTGTACTTTTCCTTTGATTCTCTATTTCAGCCCTGAGCAAACTACTTTCCCTGATAGCCAGTTCCTTATTCTTTTCCGATACACGGTATTTAACATCCAGTTCCTTTATGAATCCTATGCGCTCCTGCCGCTCCTGCGAATCTTTAAGTTGAATGTGGGCAACCTGATAGCGGTAAGCTTTATTGCCATAACCCAGGGTATCATATATATAAGCCAGTGTACCGTAATAGAATTGCATCCTTTTGGTATATTCGTTTTTGCGCGCTATTTCAAGACCTTTTTCATAATAAAACAGCGCTTTCCGAAAATTACCCGTAGCGAAATAAATGTACCCCAAATTCATCAGTAGAGGATCGTTATCCTGCATACCTTCAGGATATATTGCCACTGCCTTATCCAGCAACTGCTTTCCTTTAGCAAAATCGCAACTTTTTATCCAGATAGCACTTTCTCCCCGGTAAACATCCTGCATATTCTTCCGTAGCCGCGTATCGTTGCACAGCCGGTATAATCTTAAAGCCTCTTTGTAGTAGTATAGAGCAGAATCCCGGCTTATACCCGGGCTGCCTTCCTCAACGTTATCTATATAGGCATACGAAGAAGCCATTCTTTCGTATACGTTTGCCAAAAACGAAGCGTCGCTCCCAGCACCTTTAATTGCTTTTTGGAAATAGACAATAGCGTTGCGTCGATCATTCATGTTGACTAACACAGAGCCTACTCCGAAATATGCCTTTGCCAGAATACTTGCATTAGCTACACTATCCTTCCTTGCGTACACCAGCGTTCGGTAAAAATAACGGAACGCGGAATCGTAAGTAGCTTTACGAAAATGATCCAAGCCCATAATATAGTAGGCAAAGCTCAATAAGAATGTGTCTTTGGCATCAATGGGACCAATATAATGCAGTGCCCGGCGCGCCAACTGCACCGAGCCTGCAATATCTCTCTTCGCATAATACAAACACTGGGCCGAATTGATTAAACATACAGCTATACCTCTTTTATATCCTATT
This sequence comes from Taibaiella helva, assembly GCA_040392235.1. Lineage (GTDB taxonomy): Bacteria > Bacteroidota > Bacteroidia > Chitinophagales > Chitinophagaceae > Taibaiella > Taibaiella helvus_A. The sequence continues at coordinate 3,239 of JBEBWN010000348.1, forward strand.
TGTTGACTCAAAGCCATCGCATCACGATATAGTGCGAGGGCGCTGTCTGTATGGTGTTCCGCTAAATCATTACCTCGTCCTATTTTCTGCGCAATAACAAACATATTTTCAATGGGTAATATCAGGCCGTTCAAAGATACATTGCCCGTAGCGGGCATATCCTGCTTGGGATAAGCTAACTGCAGACGCCTTAGATCTGCCTGGCTATATGCAGGCAGATCCCATAGCTGAAGGAGTAATACAATGCATAACCAGGAACGTTTTTCAAACAGGCGATATATCGTACTAAAAACCATAAATAAATCATTTACTACGGAGCGCTCATAAAGAAAGGTGATAGGATATGAAATGAGCTATAACTATTATTACAGCTTTTTGTCCGCTTTTATCTGCCGGGGCTTCTATACTCATTCGCTTTCGGCGGCAACGAGAACCCGTAAATCGTCCGGCCTTGCGTAACCCTATCTCAGTAAGGTAACATTACCGATATATTCTTCTGTCCTCCCGTTATTTAATACCGCCTTTATTGTATAAACATATACGCCGGGGGCTTGCTGTTGCCCATTCCATCTTCCGTCCCAACCGCGTCCCTGAAGCCCCGTGGATTCAAATACCACCTGCCCCCAGCGGTTCACAATCTGGAAGTGCAAACTGCTTAGTCCCCGGCTCAACCCCTGCCTGGGAAAAAAGTAATCATTATGGCCGTCTCCATTGGGCGAGAAAGCATTCGGGATGTCTAAATAGCAATCTCTTACAATATGCACAGATTCGGTATTCCGGCAACCTAAGGGGCCTTGTATTATCGTCAGGCTATAAGTCCCTTCCTTGCGGGCCCACAATGTGGCTGAAGTATCCCCGGTATTCCAATAGTACCGGCTGCCGGTATCGGCAGAAGCCGCCCGATTTCTTAATAATATTGGTTGCCCCTGCCCGCAAAGCCGGGCCGTATCGCCCAGATCAATGTACGGCAGCGGATAAACCTCTATAGTATCACTCGTTTCCGTATCGGGGCAAGCCCGGTTACGGGCTTTCAGCTGCACAACAAAAGTTCCGTGCCGGGCATAAGCATGCTGGTAATAAGATTCGTTAGGTGTATGCGCGCTATCTTCTTCGTTCAATTGCCAATACAACTCCCGGGTTGTTTGGTCGGCCCGGGTATAAATGTGTAAATTTTCGCCTACGCACCGGGCATCCCGGTCTTTGGTAAAAAGCAAAGGAAAAACGGAATCGACCGTTATATAACGAACTGCAGAATCAGCACATCTGCCCTTTATCCAGCCCGTTAGTTGTACAGGGTACCGGCCGGCATCAACATAATGATAAGGAGCAGGATCAACCGCCGTACTACTCCCG
>JBEBWN010000349.1:0-4581 GCA_040392235.1 Taibaiella helva
CCGGCATCTGTTGGGTAAGTACCTTCTCCGATACCACAGAATAAACAGCATTCTCTTTTTACCGGGTGATGAAGAAAATATTCTTTTCCGTAAAACGCACAAACTGCTTATTGCTGTTACATCCTTTATCAAAAGTAATATAGGAACCGGCAGGCAGTTGAATATGCTTCAAAAACTGCTGGTCGTTATCTGTAGCAGCATTAAAGCGTATCAGTACAGGCATATGCGATGTCGCTTCTATCATCGTATTCTTTTTGATGCCTCCTTTCTTTTTGCCATCAGCCGGTGTGCGTCCCGAAGTTTTCAAAATGGCTTTAAAAAGCGAAAAGACTGTGGAATCTATAATAAATAGTTTGGAGAGAATGGGTGCCGGCAATGTGCTGTCCGACAATTTCAGACGATATCTTGAAGATAGTTCCTTATAAATTCCAGCGAATATATCAGATGACCTTCGCTTGTTGACATCTGCAAGCGTACTGCGAGGTGATGCTTTCTCTATATTCAGATGATTAAGCTTACCGCCATAAGCCTCCAAACCCATGACAATCTCAGGTAAGGAAGTACAGCCAGACAGTGCTCCAAACATCATCGTCACATAGTGATCCCAGACCTTCATGGATTTGCACCACTTGTTACCTCCGGTGGAACGCACCACAGACGCAAGGCTGTCCTTTGAAGATAAAGAAAGTATCTGGGACATAATGTGCTGTCCGACAAATGTGGTACTTTTGTTCATGTTGTTGATTTTTCCCTGCAAAAAGCAATCTAACAACTATTGGGGCTATATGCCCCTTTTTTTAGTACTTTTTATCCATAAATTTTCTCGGACAATAGTGGTTTTAAAGAGAATGATTTATATTACATGTAATTTTATCCGGTTTAACCTTTACCCGATGCTGATTTCACTTTTGAATGTTCGCCTGGAGCGCCTTGAACAATGGCAATTATATTCAGCGTTCATCCTGTTTTCTCCTTTCGCATCCAGAGAACAGAAATGCAAGTGGACATATAAACGTTAAGAAGCTTATCCATTCCCTAATCTCTAAAACGAATACCTGTGAAAAAACTACTGCTACTTTTTCTTTATCTTATCGTATTGGGTAATTGCGTTATGGCTCAGCGTAATGACTTTGCGCCAATAGGTGCGGAGTGGTATTATGGCTGGGACAGTTGGACTACATCGAGGCTACTCGTTACAAGATTACATTATGCCCGCTACTGGTCGGAAAAAGATACAGTATTTGCAGGACAGCAGTGCCGCCAGATATCCGGGGAACGCGTAGCTTATAATGGGAATAGAGACAGTGTCCACCTGTTTGCTTATACCTCAGGAGATACGGTTTTGTTTTTTAATAATGAATTCAGAAGATTTACTCCTGTATTTATTTTTAACGTTAATGCAGGCGACACACTCCGCTTTTATATACCAGAACGTTTGATTTTTGTTCCAGAATATGGTATTCCTGATGGTCCCGGAGATAGTATGATTCATGTAATAGTAGAAAAAGTAGATACGCTTACGGTCAACGGAGTTGATCTCAGGCGTGTGTGGGTCAAACCATATCTGGATGGATATGGTGGTATTACCGTATTTAGCCCTTATATAGAAACAATAGGCTCGCTGCAGACCTTGCTGCCTTATTATATTAAAAATGCAATATTTCCGGATATTCCTGAATTCATGGAAGGGTCATTTAGGTGCTATAATGATAGCGAAATAAGCTACCATCTTGCCGTACCCTGTGATACCCTGGTACCTGCTCCCGTAGGAATAAAGCATCCGGATAACGTTCAAAATGGCGAAATATTAATTTATCCTAATCCTTCCAATGGAAACTTCACTATTAATATTGGTCAGGTTTATCCCGATCATGGACAAGTTATCGTAACAGATTTAGCTGGCAGATATATACAACGATTGGTTATTCCTCGTGATGGGCGTAATACACATGAATATTCCATTTCTCCATCGCCCGGTATTTATATATTAAGATGGACAGAATTAGGTATTGATTATATGCGGAAATTGGTAGTCCGGCCTTAGGTTTATAAGCATTGTATAGTAATAGGTAAACGTCAGTAGGGTAATCACTATTCGATCTAAGGTTGTCCATCAGTACAACACCCATGCTATTACTTATGGAAGAAGCGGATGATTGTTCCAAGCATGCCTGTATTGCAAAAAAAGTGGTCGCTATTATGGAGTGGACTGGACACCCTTTGAAAGACATCTTCCAAGAAGAAGATAAAAGAGAAATAATTTCAACACAAAAACTTTGTTATTATGGGTGCTGCTAAACAAAAAAATATTTATATGATGATTATTGTATTATTTCCCATTGCATTATCAGCATTAAAATGTGATAAGGCACCTTTCGTGGAGAGGTTTTATGGTATAATTATAGAAAATCATACTTTAGATACAATTTATTCTGGTTTAGGATGGGGCGGTAATTTTCATCAGTATCCAGATACAACTTTACCTGATTCTAAGCCTGCTTTAGTGAATATACCCGCTTTGCAAAATTATTCATTCTACACACCTAATCGTAAGACATATGAGAAAGCAATAGAAGAATTAGCCGCCGATACCTTATCCATTTATATTTTTTCCAAGTCTGTGTATGAGGATACGGCTTGGTCGGATGTGCGTAGCGGTTATCAGGTGTTGCAGCGTTATGATTTAAGTTTGGAGAATTTAAAACAGTTAGATTTTAAAGTACCTTATCCGCCTACAGATTGGATGATAGACAATGTAAAGATGTATCCATAGGTTGTTAAATAGAAATACTATGGAGCAAATTTGTTTTGAACATAGTTGTAACTAGAAAAGGTAAAAATACCGTTGGATGGAAAATTCATCAAAAAGTTTGCCTCATGAACAAAATAGTCAACAGTCTTCTATTATGCCTGCTTTTTACCACAACCCAGGCCCAACAAGATAAAAGCGAACTTGGTTTCCGTTTAGGCCTGCAAGTCAATGCAGGAGTAAACAGGTTAATGCGCACTGATATGTGGATGGTCGGAGAATTGGTGTCAAGTACCAAGCCACTCTTTGGCGGAGGCTTGGAGATAGGATATCGATTCAACAGATACTTTTCGGTTTATACCGGTATGGGTATTAGCCGCTATGGCTTTAGAGTGAAATTGAAAAAGGAACCTCATTTTGGGAATCTGGAATGGTTTCAGGTATTTGGCCATACCAGCTATTGGGAGATGCCCATACGCCTTCGGTATCACCAGGTACTAAGCGATGTGGTAGCTCTTTATATAGATGCCGGGGTCAAAGGCGGGTTGTTACAGTCGTTCCGCTCCAATTACTATGTTAATGTTCCTTCGTTAGTAGAATTGACCGTGCCGCAGGACGACCGGTCTGATTTTGCAAAGTGGCTCCTAAACCCTTTGTTGGGCATAGGCACCCAGCTTTCTTTAGGGACCCATTTTGAGCTGCATATCGGCGCTGAATGCGCTTACGGATTGAATGACTATTTCGCCGGTCTGCAAACAACGCCCGAAGCAATAGAGAATGCGGCCGTGATGAATGTCAAGCCAGAAGTATGGAAGGGGTATTCCTTGTCTGGAATGCTCAAGCTCGGATTTTATTTTAAATTATGATAAGGAGCCTGACCTGTCGGTCAATTCCATAGCGAACCCTTTAAGGTTTACATTAGGGGAAATGACTATTCTCGTTATGGTACTAAGTTTTTTAAAATATTTCAATAAGTCGTATTGTGATTTTTTTTCTCAAGTTTCGTTTTTTTATAGTAAGCGCGGTATTAACGTTTCTTATCGGTTTTATAGAAACGAGAGTTGCTATGGCTAACTGGAAAGGTTACGATGATGATGGCCGCATGTTGTCTTTTTTATATGTATATTTTGGTTTCGTGCATTTGATATATGAGGTCACATTACTTTCTCTGTCAATACCGCTATTGTGGTTGCTATTTTTCAGAAAGCAGTTGGCTTCAAATTTGGTGAAGAATATTCATTTGACGTTGATATTTAATGCTATTTTATTAGTGTTGATTGAATTAGTTTTTCATGCTTATGATATAAAACAATTTTTCCGTAAATAAATATATTCTTCTATGAAGTTCCTTTATTTCTTACTACTGCTGATATCAGGATTTACTATCCATGCCCAAACCTGCACCATCAAAATCAGCTATGACGATAACTGTAATCGCAAACTGCGGTAATTGGAAAGCCTAAGTCCTCGTCAACAGGACGATAATCCGGATGCGCCGGTATTCTATAACCGGAAATCTAAGATGGCAGATAGTACCGATATAGCAAAAGGCTCTTTTGCGGTCTATCCTAATCCTGCCTCTAACGAAATATATGTAGAACTGGATGCTTTATCCCTTCAGCAGAACTGTAGCGTTGCTTTAATTGATCAATTAGGCAGAGAACACTTCCGTAAAGAGCATGTAGGGGCCGGGACGAGTATCTCCCAGGCGCATTTACCTGATGGGTTGTACCATATCTTGCTTATACGCGGTACCGAGCAAACAGCAATCAAAATCGGTTCGACCTAACGGTGATATTCTGGAATGGGATAAAGAGAAGGGAGAGCTGGAA
>JBEBWN010000350.1:0-4558 GCA_040392235.1 Taibaiella helva
GGACCGATATTTTTTGCTTTCGCTGGAAATTTGTATGGCTTCATAAAGGATGAGAGAAGCTTTCTTGTTTTCTCCCTCACGTTCATAGTATATTCTAATGTTTTTTAAAGCTATCAGTACTCCTTTTTTAAAATCTGCTTTTTGGGAGAGTGCCAGTAGATTTTGGTAAGCTTTAATAACACTGTCGTTATCTAGAATATCTTCCCTTATATTTTTTTCAGTTTCCTTAAACTTATCCTGGAGTTCTACAGTATCATTATACAACAGGATGCCTGAGTTTTCGTATTGCGCCGTAACGACAAAGCAACAAGACAAACAGGATAAAAGGAGTCCTAACGATTTGAATAAAAAGCCATTAGGAAATGTGAATCTATATTTAAAGTAGACGAGAAGAAGGAAATACATTCTTCGCATATGAAGACGATATTTTAAAGCCAGTTCCTACAACTTCATAAAGGTACCGTTTTCGTATACACGATTGCTAAATTTCTATGCCTATAGGGAGTTTCCCCTAAAAATAATTACGAAAGCACCCTATCAAACAATTGCCAATAAGTATCAAATTTGTTTTAAATATCATTATTGCGATGAACGGCATTGTTTAAAATGTAATAACAAATTTGGAAGGCAACTCATCATAAAAATATAGCCTCCTGCCTATAGCCAGTCTCATCGAATATGACAACAGTATCCTGATAAATTATATTGCTCATCTCAAAATCTAAAGAATGACTAACAAATTTTTACTTATTTTATTATTTTGCTGCAACGGAATAGTTAACGCACAAAATAGCTATTATAACCAATCCGGTAAGTTTCTTAAGGCTAATAGTCACTGGATTTTTGGCGATAAAGCAGGGATCGACTTCAATGTTAGATCTCCGGTCGGCATTACTTCCAGCATCTCCGGTTATGAAGGTTCAGCTGCCGCCTCTCATCCGGAAACAGGTAAGCTCTTGTTTTATTCCAATGGTGCAAAATGCTGGAAAGCAGACGGACAGCTGATGGCGAACGGCGACAGCCTGCTGGGTAACGGTGAGGGTGGCGCAACTGCGACACAGGGTGTTTGTATTGTGCCGTTCATCAATGACACCAATAAATACTATCTCTTCTCTTTAAGCGATTATGCCAACCCCAACTCCTTATACTATTCCGTAGTAGATAAGGGCTTAGATAATGGCCAGGGCGGTATTGACCCAGCCCGGAAGAATATTTTACTCAATGCCACTTCGCTTAGTGAAGCTATGATAGCCATTCCCGGCGAATGTAATGATGTATGGCTACTGGTACATAGTTATAGGGATCCGGAATTTTATGCTTACCATATTACTAGTAAAGGCATAGATACTCTTCCCGTCGTTTCTAAGGCCGGAAATGCAGTTACCGGCGGTTTATTGGCTACATATAGTCGTATGGCTGCTTCTCCGGATCGCCGTAAGATTGCATTAAACGGGAAATATATTAGTAACAACATTGTTTCCCTTGCTGAGTTTAGCCCGGCTACAGGTATCGTGTCGAACCAGATCGATGTCAAAAACGTGACTACGGCCGAAGTGGGCCATGGCATTTGCTTTTCTCCTGATAATACCAAGCTGTATGTTGCCACAGTCGGCATCATTCTTTTTGCGGCTAAGCCCGACCGGCTTTACCAGTTTGATATCAGCAATTTTGATTCTGCGGCTATTGCGAGATCGCGATACGCTGTATATGAAACAAACAACGCAGACTATGATCAGGGAGCTGATTTGAGGATGTATGCTGGCATGATTTTTATGTGTACTCAAGGCACAGGGTCTCAGCCGAAGGATCATATCAACCGCATTGATAAGCCAAATGTATCGGGCGCTGGTTGCGATTATAAAGAGGATGTTGTTACCTTAGCCGCTGGTACCCGCTCCTGGACAACATTCGGAAACGATGTCGTCTATCCCATAAATGTAGATACCATTTACCACCACCAGCTTCAGGCAGATACGGCATTTTGTACCGGTAGTTCCGTGATTCTCAAAGCGCCATCTGCATACGGCAGTTACCTGTGGAGCAACGGTTCTGCCAATTCTACGCTCGAGGCGACGGAGGCTGGTGCTTATTGGGTATCGTACCGCGACAGCTGTTATAATCTTTATATCGACACTTATATGGTCAAAGAGCTGCTTCTGGTGCCTGTGGTCATTAGCGCTGACAGCACCATGCTGAAGACCAATGCATCTTACGCTGCTTATCAATGGCTTTTGGATGGAGCAGCTATTCCCGGTGCTACAGATAGTGCTTATACAGCAACTGAAAATGGTAACTACCAGGTAATTGTAAGTAATGGGTTGGGATGTTCCGACACTTCGGCTATTTATTTTATCGACAAGATTGCCGGTATCGGGTCTTCAACCGGCATAGCCGCTACCTTGAATATATATCCGAACCCGGCGAGCGATCAAGTGTGGATTAAAAGTCCTTTCCCTGTAAATGTGCAAATACGTACGCTGAGGGGAGAATCGGTCCACACGTACAAAGACGTAACCTCGTTTTCGGCAAAACATTTGGCCCGGGGTATGTACTTTGTTACACTGACTGATGGTACAGGAAGAGTACTTAGCGTGGTAAAACTTATTACGGCTGGTAATTAATATATGTTCCGGCTCGTTAGCAGCCCTGAGGAAAGGTGTTGGCACAGCGCTGAAAACGGGCGAGCTAATAGAAACCATAAAAAGCTTTGTGCTGAAATAATATAAGATGTATGAAAATTTATCGAATGAATACTGCAAAAATATTGATGGTCATATCCTTATTCCTTGTCGGCTTCCTGCCGGCGTATGTGCCGGCTCGCGCTCAAAATATCTATTTCGACTGGGCCAGGAGCGTAGGTGGCCGGGGAGCCGGTGGCCTGGTACAGGGAACGGCACTGACAACGGATAAAGAGGGCAACGTATATACTACGGGTCGGTATGACTGTGATTCCGCTGATTTTGACCCTGGCGCCGGGACAGATTATCTGTATGGCGCCGGTGGTTACGGAACCTTTATTTGTAAGTTGGATGCCGGCGGTAATTATATATGGGCTAAAGGTATACCCGGAATATCTAATGTAATGCGGGGAATAGATATTGCAACCGATGCTGAGGGGTGTGTGTATATAACGGGATGGTTTAACGGAACCCCGGATTTCGATCCCGGGCCAGGAACAGCCAACCTGAGTACTAACGGCGGCGAAGACATATTTGTCTGTAAGTTCGACAAGGAAGGCCATTACATGTGGGCGCGTAACCTGGGCGGCCTGGGCACCGATAACAGCCGGGGTATTGCTGTAGATGCTTTAGGAAATGTATATATATCGGGCTATTTTAATGGAACGGCGGATTTTGATCCGGGTCCCGATACCGCCGCTCTTACTGCCAATGTGGACTACGATGCTTTCGTTTGCAAGCTGGACAAGGATGGCCGTTATGTATGGGCCAAATCATGGGGCGGATCCGGATGGGACTGGAGTAAGGTTGCTGTCGACGCTTCGGGCAATGTATATACCACCGGCGTATTTTGGAGCACGGTCGATTTCGATCCCGGACCAAATGTCGCCAATCTTTCTGCTGGTACCTTTGCTGCCTTTGTTTCTAAACTGGATTCTTCCGGCAATTTCGCCTGGGCGAAAGTTATGCGGGGATATGCAAATGCCGGGTATGACCTGGTAGCCGGTACTACCGGGATTTATATTACCGGAACTTTTGAGGGTACGGTCGATTTCGATCCCGGACCGGGCACCGCCAATTTGATTGCCAACGGCTGGGATATTTTCGTTTGTAAGCTGGATACTACCGGCAACTATCTATGGGCTCAGAAAGTGGGCGGTGCCGGTACCGCAGATTGGGGAGAGTATATTACTCTGGATGCGGTAGATAATGTATATGTGTTAGCGAAGTTTTCGGATACGGTCGATTTTGACCCCGGTCCGGGTACCGTTAGCTATGTCTCCCGGGGTAGGAGTGATGTAGGTATCTTAAAATTAGATCCTTCTGGCAATTATTTATGGTCCGGTAGTGTAGGATGCCCAGACGTTGATTATACGGGAGGCATTGGGGTAACATCGGGTAATATTTACGCTGGCGGAACTTTTTACCGGGATACTATAGATGCTGATCCTACTGCCGGAGTTTTTAATATGGTCCCGGTGGGCGCCGGAAAATACCCTGGTGATTTGTTTGTCACTAAAGTGCTTTGCGGCGATACTTCTTCTTCAGAATTGACTGTTGACACCTGTGGCAGTTATACACTGGGCAATAGTATTTATTCGGAAAGCGGTACTTATGTTCAGGCTTTATCCGGCATACTGGGTTGTGACAGCACGGTAACCCTTCATTTAACAATAAGCAGGCTTGATCCCCTGATTACAACCAACGAATTTGTGCTGGGTACGGTAGAAATCTACGACAGCTATCAATGGTTGCTGGATAACCAGATCATCCCGGGCGCCACAGATAGTATTTATGCCGTGAGCGCCAATGGCAATTACAGGGTAGTAGTGCAACGCAATCATTGTACAGATACCTCGGCTATCTATACGGTTACCAAT
>JBEBWN010000351.1:0-4546 GCA_040392235.1 Taibaiella helva
CAGGGCTGTGGCTATCGCAGAACCTATGAATTACCAGGGCGTACTGGAGCCTTCTTATGACGCTTTAGCACAAATTTATAGCCGTACCAAACAATACCGGGCAGCTGTAGAAGCACAGGATAAATACCGGGAACTTAATAAGCGTTTGTCTGGCCTCCAGGAAATTCACCGGATCAACTACCTGGGACATCGGTATGAACTAGAACGGGTAGATAAAAATGTTGCACAGCAGAAGTTATTGCTGAGCGAACAGGCACACCGGTTGGCCCAAAAAAGAAGTCAATTGTATATGCTTTCGTTGATCGTGTTATCTGCAATAGGCATTATTATCGTACTCTCCAGGAACCTGCGGCATAAAAAGAGCCTGTTGATCCAGCAAAAATTGCATGCCGTCCGAGAACAACAGGTAGGTCGTATTGAAGCCTATATGAAAGGCGCTGAAGCCGAACGGGTTCGTATAGCACAGGAACTACATGATAGCGTGGTGAGCGAATTGGTAGCGATGAAATTACAAATGCAATACCTGGCAACGCAGTTCCCTGTATTGTCTGCAATTGAAACATATGAGGATATGATAAAACGCCAGGGTGATATAGCACAGCGGTTAAGGCAAACTGCCCATAGTCTTTTGCCTGTAGAGTTGGAAAAGCTGGGCCTTATAGGCGCCATAAAAAGCTTTTTGCATAGTGTAAAGCATCAACAGGTGCAGTTTGTATTTCATCATTTTGGTAATATTCCGGGATCTTTTAGTGGCGGCGAAGATCGCCTTATTTTAATGATTATTATGGAATTGGTGCAGAATATTTTAAAACATTCGGGTGCCACCCAGGCTATCATACAGTTGCAGCATTATGACTTTATGCTATCCCTTACCGTGGAGGATAACGGTAGGGGAATGGGTGATAGTAAACTGGAGGGAATGGGCGGCAGTAATTTACGTAACAGTGTAAAAGTATTAAATGGCAGCCTTGACATCAGAAGCAGTAGTTCGACGGGAACGACCATTTTGATAGAGTTGCCGCTGGAATCGGGGAATGGGCTATAAAATCGGTCTACAAGGAATCATGGAAATATAAAGAGGAATTATGTCTATCAAAGTAGTTATTACCGACGATCATCATCTAATCGTATCTGCCCTGGAGCAGGTAATCAGTACAACGCCTCATATCCGGGTATGTGGTGTATTTCGTTCCGGTGCTGAATTGGCAGAGGGCTTGAAAACGACTAGTCCTGATATATTGATGTTGGACTATCATTTGCCCGATGATAACGGCGGACATTTGGCGCGGTATGTAAACCGGTGTTACCCCAATATAAAGATCTTGGCATTAACCGGTATGGACAAGCCGGGAATGGCTGCGGAGATGCTGGCCTGCGGTTGCCATGGTTATTTGCTCAAATCTTCTGCCGATGCCGGCTTGATTATTGAAGCACTGGAGTCGGTATATGCAGGCCGGGTTTTTATAGATAAAATGGCTAGTATAAAGAAAGAAGAATTCGATCATTTCCAGGAGGGACCTTATACGTTTACTAACAGAGAACTGGAAGTGCTAAAAGGCATTGCCGAAGAAATGTCGAGCCAGCAGATCGCTGAAAAATTGTTCATCAGTAAGCGAACGGTTGATAGCCACCGGGCCAGTTTGATGATTAAATCGGGGGCGAAGAATACTGCAGGCTTGATTAAATTTGCTATTAAGTTGGAATTGGTTTAATTTTTATATGCAACTGAGCCTTGTCGATGTCTTTTCTTCCGGTCCAGTTTCGTCGGGTGGTACAATAAGATAGATTGTTTTGTTGTTGTCTGCAATCTTGTCGATGAATCTCCTTCTCCTTAACGCACCGCTTGTAACTTGTCCGAATAGAATTCCATATGTACGGTAGTACATTTTCCCGGCACCGAAGTGATCGAAAAAATACCTTGAAGGATAGATACCCGGTGCCTGATATTGCTGAGTCCCGCACCTTCTTTTTGTACTGCGGTGTTGAAGCCCCCGCCATTGTCTTCGGCCGTAATACTCAGTATATTGCCGTATTGAGCCATCTGTATTTCCATATGGGTGGCCCGGGTATGCTTGGTTACGTTATGTACCAGCTCCTGCATCATGCGATAGAGCAGCAATTCGGTCGATTTGTCTAATGGACCTATTGAACCCTGGATGCGCAGGTCTATAGCCAATATACTGCTACTGCTGATCTGTTTGCAAAAGAGCATAAGGGCTTCTTGTAAATTATGCCGGCTTAAGATGTCGGGCATGAGGTTATGGGCTGTTTTACGTATTTCTACACCGGTATCCTGTAGCATTTGCCCTATGTCATCCAATTTGGTGATATGCGCTGTTTCGGGGAATTCTTTCTTGATGGCGCCCACATTCAGCTTAATGGCTGCCAGCATGCCCCCTATTCCATCGTGCAATTCGCGGGCCAGGCGCCCTCTTTCCTTTTCTTCACCTTGTAACATAGCCCTAAGCTGCTTTACCTCGTTTTCTTTAGCTGATAATCTTTTCTTTCGCCGGTTAGTTCCATACATGATAGTTGTTATAATAATGATGGTTGTAGCGCTGAGACCACTTAGCGTTATAAGGAAATTTTTTTGACCTATACGTTGCTCCTGGCGGGCTAACAAAAGTTGTTTTTGTATTAGCTCATTGTCTTTTTCTGCAATCTGGTATTTAATCTCTATCTGGCTTACATTTTGCATCATGTCTGCGTTATAGAAGCTATCTTTTAAATGCATATAACGACGGTAATATTGCAGTGCTTCGTCTGGTTTACCAATACTATCATAAAACCAAGACAGTTTTTCCGTACTCTCCAGGAGTCTTCCCAGTATATTATCCGATTTTCGTGGCAGGTTTTTAGCCAGGCTATTGGCTTGTAGCATATAGCGTTCTGCTGCTTTGAAATCCCGGCAATCATACCGGATGGCTGCCAGTGCGCCATAAATAATTATGGGAATGTCCGGGCTGCAATATTGCTTTAATGCCAATGCGCGTAATAACAGCGGCTGAGCCCTGTGGGACTGCCCGCGTTTTATATAGGAAATCGCCAGGTTCGTTAGAGCATGACCCTCCATGGCACGATTATTGTTTCTTTTTGCCAATACCAATGCCTCTTTGAATATTTTTTCAGCTTTATTATATTCTTCTCTGTCTAAATAGAGGCTACCGCGGTTTATCATGTAGTAAGTTCTGCCGGTAACGTCTTTGCTGTGCTGCAGGGGTTTTGCTTTGTCGAGGTAGTATAGTGCCTCTTTTTCCCTGCCGATAAAGGAATAAAGGCTATACATATTGTTGTATACATGCGCACTGGTGATGGGTGAGGCATATTGTCCGGTAGATTGGACCGCTTTATGAAAATACAGAATCGCCTGGTCATACAGTTTTTGTTCCTGGTAGACAAGCGCTATATTGTTGTATAATACAGACAGGTACCGCCTGTAGCGTTTTATATCCAGGCAATACTGGATAGACCGATTATAATAATAGATGGCCTTGGAATAGAGTCTATTGTTGAGATAGGCTACTGCTATATTCGCGTACGATTGAATAATTCCGTCGGTATATTGTAGGGCATAGCTTTGCCGTAGTGTTTGCTGCGATAAGGAAATGCAGCTGTCGGGAACGACCCGTTGCAGCAAAGCGGCGCTATTTATCCTGGCAGCAATGGTAGCTGTATCATCATAAAACCGTAGCATTTGTCCCTGCTCCCGCCATATAGGTGACACGATCTGAGTGCTGCCCAGGAAGGGAATACAAATGATCAAACTGCATATGGAGCAGATGAATAAGAATACAACCTTATTACGAATCATATACTTTTTTGGGCTTTTACCGGGAGGATAAAGATAGTGTTTTGTAACAGTTCCGGTTGTCTCTTCTTCGAGTGGAGCAAGAACAGCATCCTTATGCGTATCAACATAAAAATTGTCCGTTTAACTGCGGTTGCCGTAAAGCGGACATTGGGTTTATGAGCCTGAGGAAATCGGACCGTTATTTTCTTACGAAAGATGATAAAAAGACACAGGATGTCTTCATATTACTGTTCTTATTTTGGGTTGGTATTTGAAACAATGATTAATATATGTATTTATATTAAATCCTTCTTTTGAGGTATAGGTGAAATGGATAGGATATTGTCAATTTGTAATATAATTTGAAAAGAATATAAACCAGTTTTAAAAGAAATCTACCTTATGAATCAATTCATTACCCGGTTTGTCATTTTGTTAGCACTCGTTTGCTCAAACATTCTGCTGTACAGCCAGCAACAACTGCGCTACAACGAACGTCCCGAATTTATTAAAGCGAATACGCATTGGCCCTTTGGAATGTTTAGCGGCTTAGACTTTAGCGGGGGCGGCGACCCGGTGCCCTTTTCATCGAATATACCATGGGATGGTTCGGCGGCGGCTTCCGATCCGCAAACCGGCGCATTGCTTTTTTATACCGATGGTGTACAGGTCTGGGATGCAGACCACAACCTTATGCCGAATGGAGATAGCCTGTACGGCGGTATTAATTTGCAAGACGTGTGCATTGTACCCTTT
>JBEBWN010000352.1:0-4511 GCA_040392235.1 Taibaiella helva
AGCGAATGTATGTACCGGTACTGCACACAACACGGAAATGGATTAACGGCAATGCAATCTTTTGAATTTCAAAAACAGCTATTTCTACGGGACGGGGTTCCAATTTAACTTCTTTCCCGGCCCTGGCCAGTTCATAGGCCCGTTTACCATCTTTTTGAATTGCCGAATGCGCCGGTGGCAACTGTTGTATGCTACCCGTAAAATGAATAGCTGCAGCCCGGATTTCCTCATCGTTAAGATGGCTATACGGCTTAAAATTTTTCGGCTCGGATTCAAGGTCGTATGTTGGGGTAATGGCTCCAAGATGAATAATACCCGTATATTCTTTTTCCTGTTTCTGATATTCCGTAATGCGTTTGGTCATCTTGCCGGTACAACAGATCAGCAAACCTGTTGCCAAAGGGTCTAATGTACCACAGTGCCCGATTTTCGTATGAATATGCCGCCGTATCTTATTCAGAGCGTCAAAGGATGTCCATGTCAGTGGTTTATCAACCAATAATACGGCACCTTCCTTTATAGCCTCCATCCTGGGAATTGATTTCATTTTGCAAAAATGCGTCCAAGTACCAGAAGATGCAAATTTATTTGCGGGATCTGCAGTAGTTCATCAGCTCCGCTATGCTAACCTTATTATTGCAGTCGATGAGCCTATTTACTACCTTTGCAATCGAAAAATATAATTATTATTTATGCATTGGCCTAAATTGCCTACCAGGGATATCAAGTTGCGGGTTTTTGACGCTTTGAAGCAAAATCTGAATTACCGGGAGGAATCTATATTGGGTTTGCCCGCTACCTATCTGGATCAGGAACAATTTTACTTTAATGCTCCCTTCCTTAAAGATGCCGCTTTTCTGTCGGTTCTTATCAACAATCCTAATCATATAGGGTGTCATACCTATAGTCAAAGCGAGAGCTATTTCAAAGGCACACAACAATTGGAGATTGACCTGATACGCATTTGTGCCGAAGAGATTTTTGCGGCATTACCAGGCGCTTACGATGGGTATGTGGCTCCTGGAGGTACAGAAGCCAATATCCAGGCGCAATGGGTATATCGCAATTACTTTATCCAAGAGCACAGGGCTAAACCGGAAGAAATCGGCTTGTTGTTCTCAGAAGATGTGCACTATTCCGCTTACAAGGGCTGTAATTTATTAGGCATACAACCTATAGTTGTACCGGTTAACGAGGAAGACCGGGCTATACAACAAGATGCTCTTTTACTTAAACTGGCCGAAGCCCGGAACCAGGGAATCCGGTTTCTTATTGTACACCTGTCGCTGGGCACTACGATGTTTGGCAGCGTGGATGATCCGGCTCCGATCCTGGAATGCGTGCGGAATAATTTTGAACACTATTTTGTACATGTAGATGCCGCATTTGGCGGCTTTATTTATCCATTTACGGCTCAGGATAAGAGTCTTAGCTTTACCAACCCGGAAATTAGCTCTATTACAATTGACGGTCATAAAATGCTGCAGGCGCCTTACGGTACCGGTATATTTTTATGCAAAAAGGGATTGATAGAGTATGCGCAAACAAAAGAAGCCTCTTATGTGCAGGGTACAGACTTCACTATTTGTGGCAGTCGCTCGGGGGCCAATGCCGTTGCCATATGGATGATTCTCATGACGCACGGATCTGCCGGCTGGACGTATATGATGCAAAAGCTTATTGACCGTACAGACAGTATATGTGATGCATTAAGCGAAATGGGTATTCGTTATTACCGTAATCCGCATATGAACATTGTAACCATTTCTGCTCAAAATATTCCCAGGAGTATCGCGGAACAGTACCATCTTGTTGCCGATAATTTTACCAGCCCCCAATGGTGGAAAATTGTAGCAATGATGCATGTAGAGAAGCATGTGATCGACAATTTCTTAATGGACCTGAAAAAAAGCCTTGTTTCAGGCAGTTTTTCTTCGTAGCGTTAAAATTACAAGGATATACTTGTATTCTTCTTAATATTCAGCACTGCATTTGCTTGAATGCGGAAATAGGAATACCTTGCACCTATTTTTAATATTTCAACATACAAATAAAAGCTTATGTCAAAAGTAAAAACGGGCGATACAGTAAAAGTGCATTATCATGGCAAATTAACAGACGGAACTACATTTGACAGCTCGGAAGGCCGGGAACCTTTACAATTTACAGTTGGGCAGGGACAGGTGATTAAAGGTTTTGATAATGCCTTAGTGGACATGGAAATCGGTGACAAAAAAACAGTAAATATTCCTGTGGATGACGCTTACGGTCCGGCAGCAGCAGAAAACTTCATAGAGTTCCCTAAAACGGATTTTCCGCCCGACTCTAAACCTGAAGTAGGGATGCAATTGCATTTGAGCGATAATCAAGGCAACCATTTTCCTGTAATTGTTTCGGAAGTTAAAGAGGAATCTGTAATCCTTGACGCGAACCACCCCCTTGCCGGAAAAGACCTGGTTTTCGATATCGAGCTGGTTAGCATTGACTAGTTTTTATACTTTTTTTGGTTCAACAAAGCCCTCAGGTATCCTGGGGGTTTTTGATACGCTTTTGTATATTTGCTTTTTCTAAAAAATTAACTTCCCGGATGTTTTTTTTACAGATCCCAGTTGACACTGCTGCATCATTGGCACAGCCCATAGTCCAGGCTCCCGAGCAACTATCTTTATGGTATTTGTTGAAAGAAGGTGGAATATTAATGATTCCCCTCGCCTTTTGTAGTCTTTTGGCCGTCTATATATTTGTAGAACGTTTTCTGGCTATTAGAAAGGCAGGTACAGTTCCCAATGACTTTATGATGCGTATTCGTGAGAAAATTACCGAAGGCAGTATTTCCGGGGCGCAGTCGCTTTGTAAAAATTACGAAGGCGCCTTGCCGCGCATGGTAGGGAAAGGAATCAGCCGTATTGGAAAACCCATGGATCACATCGAAAAATCGATGGAGGCGGCAGGAAAACTAGAGGTATACCAAATGGAGAAAAACCTGGGCATCCTGTCCACAATAGCCGGTATTGCCCCGATGTTTGGTTTCCTGGGCACAATTGCAGGTATGATCATTTTGTTTTTCAATATTCAACATCAGGGATTTTCAATAGAACATATTGCCGGCGGTATCTATACTAAGATGGTAACTTCTGCTGTAGGACTGATCATAGGCTTACTTTCTTATGTGGCATACAATTACTTAAATGCGCAGATCAATAAAAACGTCCATAAGATGGAATCGGCTTCTCTTGAGTTTCTGGATATACTCCACCAACCCGCTCAGGTATAACGCGTTTTAAAGGCTGTTATAGTAGTCGAAGTATTTGAAATACTAGTATCTGCCATATAATAAGTAGAATAAATCCAACGTTTGGAGTACATATTATTACTAAAGCATGCTCAACGAGGTACACTATTTTTATATATTGATATCTTTTGCATTATCCCTTCTTATCCATTACCTGGTAATCCAGGTAACCCATAAGAAAGGGATTTTTTTAGATGCACACGATAAGGTGCAAAAAGTACATGCGATGCCCACTCCGCGGATAGGTGGACTGGGTATTTTCTTATCCTCAATGTTTATTCTGAATGACAATAGTATTGGCGGCTATCTCATTTTATCTGCAATACCGGCTTTTATTGCCGGATTTTTGGAGGATTACTCCGGAAAAATAAGCCCCGAGCAACGACTGGCTATTATGTGTCTTTCACCGGTAATGGCCTTTATTATGATACCGGATAGTATACTCACCAATTGGCTTTTTGATAGCGTCCCGATAATATTGGGGTTAGTAGCCAGCCTTATTTTTATTATCGCATTAATTAATGGCGTTAACTTCACAGATGGGCAAAACGGGTTGGCCGCCGGCTTGGTTCTAACTTCTTTGCTTAGCCTTTCTACTGTATCCTTTATCATACAGGATACTTCTTTGCTGTTCATCAGCCTGGTATTAGCCTCAGCAGTAACGGCGTTCTTGATTTATAATTTTCCTAACGGGAAAATTTTCCTGGGGGATGGCGGAGCCTATTTCCTCGGTTTCATGATAACCACCTTGGGCATTCTTATGGTACAACGGCATCCGGGCGAAATTTCACCGTTATTATTACCGGCTCTCCTTATGTATCCTTTATGGGAGGTATTTTTTTCCTCTGCCAGGAAACTACTTTACGATCATATTTCGCCCCTGCGCTCTGACGAATTTCATTTGCACCAATTGCTTTTTCGTAACCGGTCGAAAGGAAAAGTTTATATGCCCGTTCTATATATATTGCCTTTGCAGGCCTTATCGGCAATATTGGTTATTTTCTTCTACAATAATGACAATGCGCTTATCTTCATTATTGGCTCTTTTATCATTGTTTATTGTACTATATATATATATGAGCGGAGGGTAGACAACGGCAAAAGGAAAAGCATCCGACTATCCTAAATATATGGTTATCACCCCACAGCAACCAAAGATTTGTTATATATAGCCATGAGAAAAGAAATCGTAAATTTGCGCCATTTATTTTCAGATCAT